>CAZTFV010000024.1:0-8851 GCA_964613075.1 uncultured Gammaproteobacteria bacterium
AGGTGGGATTGTCGCGTTTCAGTCTCACTCGTTTCTGTTACTCTCAGATTCTGTTAATTCAAAATCTGTTTTCCACCGCGCGTGTGAGTAAACGATGGAAACACCAGACCTTTCGGTTCGGAGCTTTTTGCTCCACTCCTTGCATTACTGCTGTCCGGACTTTCCTCCCCACTTCGCTAAAGCTTAGAGGGGCAAGCCCTTTTAGCCTTAGAAAGCAGAGTAGCGATCCTTCTTCCTAGGATATTAGCAATTATATCACCTATAGTGCTAACTGGCAAGTTTATTAGTTAGAATAGGTAGAGCAGAGCATGGCGTATTCGCAATCTTTGCATAGCATAATGCCGCTGCAGCGGAAAGCGCTTTGCTGTATCTCTTCAACTTTTCTTAAGATTAGTTCTTTTGCTTTATCCAACTGTTCTTGTGTGCGAGTGGTACTCATTCTGATATTGGGTTCAATGTAATAAAGCGTCAATGTAATCTCATCTGGTTTTTTGCGAAACAGCGGGTCATTGATTTGCGTTGCGGCAAGGGCATAAAGCGTCAGCTGTAAATCGCTTTTTATTTTTTTATCATCCGGTACATTAATGCCTGTTTTGTAATCAATAATTTCGATTCGATTGTCGTCAAGTTGATCTATACGGTCGAACCTGCCTAAGATTTTGATCTTATCCAACATGAATTGAAAGGGCATTTCGGTTTGTATGGGGAGATGCGGTTCGCGAGCGTTTTGTTGCATATAAGATAGGAGCAGATTTCTCGCGCCTTTTTTGGCATCTTCTTCATGTGCTTTTCCAGCGTAGCCATTTCCTACCCAATATTCATCAATGAGCTTGTCTATCACATCATCAGGAAGTGCTTTTTTGCCAAAACCGAGTTGATAAATTGTTTTGAGAAGCGCGTGCATTGTGGTGCCAAAGCTCAAGGCAGCAGAGGGAGCGGTAGGAAGCTTCATAATATAGCGGAGTTTATAGTGAAGCGGACAGAGGTCAAAGGTTTGGAGCTGGGAATACGAGAGATAGGTAATAGGGGGAATCTGGGCTATCGGGGAGATAAGGGAAATTGGGGTAGTCGGGGATGCATTTTCAGCGGTTGGTGCGAGGATTTCAAGGAGTGAAAGCTGCTGCACAGAGTTCTCAAGTCGTTGTTTTTTGATCACGCTATCAACGTATTTCTCGCCTAAGGCTTCATAGACAAATGGTGAGATTTTTCGTTCGCGTTTCCCTTCGCCGTAATAATTGGCAGCTGAGAGAAATAATTTGTCTCTTGCTCGCGTCATCGCGACGTAAAAAAGGCGTCGCTCTTCTTGGAGATTCTCATCACCTTCTGGCAGTTCTTCTTTAATTAGGTCTTGCGGGACCGGGATCGGTTCTTTTCTATCTCTGCTGGGGAAGCGCTGCGTTACCAGATTAACGACAAAGACCACGGGGAATTCAAGCCCTTTGCTTGAATGGACGGTTAAAATATTCACAGCATCCGTATCTGACCAATCCATTTCTGCTGCCAATGGGCTTTCGCCAAGTTCTGATGCCAACTCTATCCAGTCCACAACGGCAAATACCGATGCGTCGTCGTGTGCTGCTGCGTATGATTGCAGTTTGTCAAAAAACTTTGCAACATTTTGCGCTTGTCGTTCTGTTCGGAGAGATCGTGGATCAAGATAGTGGCCCAGTAGTCCTGATTCTTCAAAAAAATGGTAGAGAATTTGTCCGGCATTTTCTCGCGGTACGAGTGCGAGGTGTCGTTTTATCATTTCCACTAACCGTCTGATTTTTTCTTTGCAACTTTCAGAAACGCTTATACTATCCGGTTCCTCAAGTGTTTCAAACAGCGTTTTATTTCGTTTCTTACCGCTATTGAGTATCGCTGCGATATCGCGCGCCTCAAGGTTGAAAATTGGCATGGTGAGGACGCGGTAGAGTGCTGCCTGATCGTCAAAATTTGCAAGGATACGAAGGTAGGCGATGAGATCTTTTATTTCTTCCTGTCGGAAAAGATGCCCAGGTCCTAAGAATTGATAGGGGATTCTTGCCCGCTCAAGACTTCTTTGGAAAGGAAGCGCGTGGTCGTTGGCCCGAACCAGAATAGCAAAATCATTCCACTTCCTATCATTATTTTTCGTCTCTTCTTTAATTTTCTTTATAACAAGTTCTGCCTCATCTTCAACGCGGTTGCCAAACAGAAGCTCGATTGGTTGGCCTTCAATATTGCGATGGCTCGATAATTTTTTATCTATTTTTTCTTTTACCTCGAGTCTATCTGGATTATTGTTTTGGATCATGACATACGCACTCTGAAGGATTTCTTTAGTTGAACGATAATTTTTGGTAAGAGTTATGATCTTGGCTTTTGGAAAATGGGATTTAAATTGCAACATATTGGCAATCGCAGCACCACGCCAACGATAAATGCTCTGATCATCGTCCCCGACGACTGTGATATTTTTGTCATCGCCTGCAAGAAGAATTGCCAGTTCGTTTTGGGCGAAGTTGGTATCCTGGAATTCGTCGACGAGAATATATTTGAACTTTTCTTGGTAATAGCGAAGGATATTTTTTCGTGTGCGGAATAATTTCAAAACATTGGCAATGAGATTTGAGAAATCCATAATTCCTTCTTTGGCTTTTAACTCTTCGTATACCTTGAACGCGTTTGCCAATTCTACGGTTTTTCGTATATCGTCGTCAGTTACTTCAGCGTCTAGCGCCGAGCGTCTAGCTCCTAGTTTTTTACTATTTTTTCGGATTTCGTCCGCCAGCTGGCGGATCGGATTTCGGATTTCCTGAGCATACAGCAAATACTGTTCAGGCGTGATATCGTCGTCTGCAAGCCTGGCAAAATGGGTAAGCATTGCCTGAAGGAATTTATATGGGTTACCAAGCGGGCGAAAATAGTCAAGCTTTAGCTCATAGAGATGCTTGCGAAGAAAAAGCGTTGCCTCTGCTTCTGTTGCTAATGTATATGCGGGGTTTAATCCGATATGGATTGCCTCTTGTCTTAGAATCCTATCGCAGAACGCATGAAATGTCTGGACCCAAAGTTGCGTATAGCCATATGGCAGCATTTCATCAATGCGTGTCTCCATCTCAAGTGCTGCTTTTTCGGTGAAGGTGAGGGCGAGGATTTCAGACGGAAGGATTTCTTTGTCCAGGATAAGATGTTTAACACGCTGGGTGATAACGGTTGTTTTGCCCGTACCAGCTCCCGCAATAATAAGGAGCGGTCCATCACCGTGTTCCACAGCGGCACGTTGTTCATCGTTGAGATGATATTGGTTAGCCATAGAGTTCTGCAAAGCAGAATTTAAAACTTAAAAAGTTATTATTGTTCGAGCTTGTCGAGAACTTTTCTCTCGTCATCCTGGCTTGTCCAGGATCTCTTACGTTCTTAGAGATTCTGGATGCGCTCTTCTGCTTTGCAGAATCGCTTACCAGAATGACGCTATACTTCTCGACTCACGGAGTTTACCCTGAGATTCTTCGCTCCGCTCAGAATGACCGAAGGGCTCGAAGAATAAAGTTTACATCAGGAGTATTATTGTATACACATGAGACATGTGTTGGCAAGGGAGCGTACCATAACAAACAGGAGTATTCTATAGCAGAGTTTCGATAAAATTTCGTATTGTCGAGTTATTATGCTGAACTTGACAATCGTTTTCGAAGTAAGTATACTATGAGACATATATTATGAATGTAGAAAGATCAGGTATTGATTTAGAAGCAACTATAGGAGAGCTTTACAGAGTGCTTCGGGCGGGAAATACTGAGCTTACTGCTCGGCATGTAGAATTGCTTCAGTCTGTAAAGTTTCACGATGGAATTCTTAGTTTCAACAATGTGACCGTTCCTATACCTGCACTTGGTCAATCAACTGAGCAGCTATATCTAACTGATCGACATTGGTTTTCCCTAAAAGATGGAAAGATTATACTTACTCCTCCTATTACTATACCTCCTCCAAGAGTTAGTCTGAGAGATATACTCTATGAAATGAAGCCAGTGGAGGGCAGAGAGCTTGACGATCGTGTTATGGGGTTAATGCCCGTAGAGGTTAGGGGTGGGTTTGTCATTGATATAGAAGGAAGCTCAATGCCACATCTCGTGATACCCGTGTTTAGCCGTATGAGAAACCTTGGTTCCTTTGGTGGCCCCCGTCTATCGAGTATACGGGTTGGGGTTTTAGGAGAAGGTGGATACTACTATGGGTTAGACAGGTATGTTAATCAGCCCCGACGGTAAAGAAGAGCTTTCAGAAAACATCAAGTTTAATTGCCAGACTTACTCCTCATTTTGTTTGACGACTTATTCTTCGAGGTGCTTGGTGGTTGAGAGTTTGTTGCCAAATTGAGAGAAGCCTACTGAGACATTAGTGAACTGTGCCGTAGCGTTGTTCAAATGCTTTCCGAGAGTCCCCATATTTTCATTGATCTTCTCATAGTCCAGTTGAAGCGTTCGGAGTAATTTGAAAACCTCTTTGGAGCGGGATTCAATTTTCTTGCCCTCAAAAGAGAGAAGAATTGTCTGTAAATGCGCATATAACGTGCTTGGTGAGACAATATACACACGGTTTTTTCGAGCATACTCCATGAGTGTCAGCGTATTGACTAATTCGTAATATACAGCTTCGCTTGGCACATACATCAGTGCAAAATCCATTGTCCCTTCATCAGGCAGTATATATTTTTTTGCAATACTATCAATATGTTTTTTCACATCTCTGACGAACTCTCTCTGCATTGCTTCTTTCTCAGCATCACTTGCTTTCATGAGTCGCTGAAAACTTTCCATGGGGAATTTGGAGTCAATCGGCAGTATGCCAGCATCGGTTTTGATGGCAGCATCGACTTTTTCTCCAGATTTGAATTGATACTGGAGGTGAAACGAATTTTTGGGGAACATTTGGGCTATGAGGTCTTTTAGTATTTCTTCTCCTATGTTGCCGCGAAGCTTTGGGCTTTTTAAGAATTCCTGGAGTTCTTTCATGCTCCGTCCAATCTCGCTCATCTGTCCGACTTCATGTCCGACATCGCGGATGACTGCAGCTGCTTTGTCCAGTCGTTCATTCAACTGTTTGCTATTTTCCTGCAGTGTTTTGATCATGGTTGATGAATTCGTACTTAGTGAATCATGAACGGTTTTGTTGGTTGATTCCAGTGATGTCTGCATTGTGCGAAGCCATTCCAGAAGCGCTGCATCGGTTTTTTGATTTTGTAGCTGAGAGAGCTTTTTATTGAGGAAATAAAAAAGGAGAATAAATCCACCAAGGAGCAGGAGGAGAATAGGCAGCAGGGCATCGGGCATAGTCAGCGTATTGTATCACATCCGTTTTTTGGCATTGACATCATACCGCTACTCTTTCATAATCACGGTAAGATTTTATGCATAAAGGAGGAGTGATTATTGCGCTTATTATTGTGTTATTTTTTGCCATTCTTTCTTTTTTTCCGATAAATAATCGGAGCAAACAGCGTTCTGAAGAGGATGCAAAAACTACGCAAAACTATAGTGTATCGCCGATCCCGACACCTGCGCATACATGGGTTACAATTCCGCTATTTGCTGAGAATGGTTCGGGACTTAACGGGACCGCGGTCATTGCAAAGGCACCCACTGAGGAAGCTGCGCTTGATGTTGAAATCACCCTTGATAACGCTTTGCCTGATACCCGATATCCTGCACATTTGCATACCGGCAATTGCGATGCGCCGGGTGCAATACTCTACCCACTTAATGATGTTGTAGAAGGAAAGTCATCAACTCGCCTGACGATTTCAATAGGAGAATTTAAAAAAAACTTACCACTTATTATCAATATTCATCAATCAATAAAAAACCTTATGACATATGTTGTCTGCGGGAAGGTGCAGCAGGTTTACCCTACGAAATATCCCCTTGAAAAATAGGCAAGGAGCAGAAGAAGTAAAACTCCAGAGAGAAGGCCATAGGTAAAATGAATATATTTATTTTTTATTAATGCGAGTGAGAGGAAAATCGGAAAGAGGGGAGCTACGTAGCGAGGCAAGCTGGTAAATGTTCCTGAAAGTGTTGGTATTAAAAAACAAAATAGTGCAAATAAGAGATATGATTTCCTGACCCCCTTTTTATATCCGATATACAGCAGCATTATTACGAAGAAAAACATACTAAGTTCCAAGAATGAGATCCACCAGGTAAATTGTGCTGATGGTACTGAGATGAGAATTTTTATATAGCGGTAGATTGTTTGGGGGAAAAGAATAATTTCACTTGCCGAGCGACCGTTATTAATTTCCGCATGCGCTTTTAGAAAGCGTAGCGGATCATGCCAGTTCATTTGATTAAACCAGGCAAAAGCTATAATCCCAAGCGGTATCATTACTACTGAGATTCCTTTCAGGAAAGCCTGTTTTGTCGGTAGTTTTTTAAGCGAGATTTTTCCCTCTGTTATGTATTCATATATCATAGCAGGCAAAATACTGATTCCCATGATCCGAGTTGCGCTGAGAAGCAGACCGGAAATGCCTGCATAAAACCATTGTTTTTTCCGTGCGAAATAAAAAGCCAGCAGCGTTAATAGGAGGAAGAGGCTCTCCGAATAGAGGCTGCCAAAGAAAAATGAGGTCGGAAACAGCAGTAGAAAGATACTGCTTTTTCTGGCGATGTCTTCTGAGTAGTCTAAGCGAATGAGTTTGTAAAAAAGAATAAGGCTTATGAGGAAAAAGCTATTTGCTAGAAAAAAGGCTGAGAAAAAATATGGTGCGCTCAGTGGTCGCCCTCCGCCAAAAAGATTTGCCGCAAAAGCAACTGCCAGAGGGTAAAGCGGTAAGAAGCGAGAATTGGTGCCATCTTTGGCATATCCGCTTCCGGCGATTGTGAGATAATGGATACCGTCGAAGTTAGCCCAGGGATAGAGCAAGTAGTTATCGACCGGGCTGTAGGGATGAATAAATTTCCAAAGATTGGTGTAGTTGGGGCCAGGTGCATACGGGGGTAGCGCCTGGTTTGCAAAGAAGAGCGGGAGGAAAAGGAAGATCCGCCAGATGAGAAAGGCGAGGATAATAAATTTCATGTCGGTTGGTTAAAGTATAATTCAGGATCTGCAGTTATATCTTCCCACGGAACCGGTCGGAAATTCAAGCAAGCTGCCGCGGCGATCATGGCGGCGTTATCGGTGCATAAACTTTTTGCTGGAGCGAAAAGTTTGGTCGTTGGCAATTGGTCGTTTGTCATTTGCTGAAGGGAGCTGCGCAATGATTCATTGGCTGCGACGCCGCCGCCAAGCAAAATCGATTTTGCCTTGTATTTTTTGGCTGCATTGAGGGTTTTTTTGACGAGGACATCAACGATTGCGTGTTGGACAGAAGCGCTGAGGTTATACAATAATTGTTTGTTATTGTCATCCTGGCTTGTCCACCCCGATTCAATCGGGGTCCAGGATCTCTTAACGTTTGGAGATTCTGGAGTCCTCGTTCCACTCGTCCCCAGAATGACGTTATTAAACTCCCATCCGTTTTTTTTAATCAAGTTAAGAACCGCTGTTTTAAGGCCGCTAAAACTAAAATCAAAATCGTCTGTTCCGATCATTGGACGAGGCAGTTTGAAAGCTTTTGGATCCCCTTTTTCTGCTAATTTGGAGATGGTTGGTCCAGCTGGGTAGGGTAACCCTAAGAGCCTTCCGATTTTATCAAATGCTTCACCGGCTGCATCATCACGCGTGCCGCCGATAACGGTAAGCTCGTCGTAATTTTCCATTAAGACGAGATCAGTGTGGCCGCCTGAGACGACGAGGGCGAGGACTGGGAACTTAATTATGTCATTGCGAGGTTCACTGTTGTCATTCTCACGAAAGTGAGAATCAAGATCCTCGTTTTCACGAGGATGACGTGGGAGGAGGTCGTCACGCTTCGCTAGCAATGACAGGCCTGCTGTATCGATCCAATTGGCGAAGATGTGGCCAGAAAGATGATTCACGGGAATAAGCGGTTTACCCCAGACGTATGAAAGTGTTCGTGCTGTTTCTACGCCCACGAGCAGTGAACCGATAAGACCGGGTCCGATTGTTACCGCTATGGCATCAATCGGCGGCGCTGTTTTTTCTTTTTCAATATCCCAGCCTAAACCTTCACGAAATGCCTGTCTTGTGACCGGGACGATGCATTTCAGTTGTTCACGAGCTGCAACTTCCGGAATAATTCCGCCTGTTGCGGCGTGGAGCGTGAGTGATGAAGCGACAGTGTTTGCAAGGAGCGTTGTGCTATTGCCTTCTTTTTTGACAAGCGCGGCGGCAGTTTCGTCACAGGAGGATTCCAATCCTAAGATGGTCATAAGGCAAGAGGAATCTTATCGCCTTTTTTCAAATCAAACTCATCCGCTTTTCCGGCTTTTAGCTCCAGCACACGATTGGCGGGTTCATCAGAGGTATACAGGGGAAGACCGTCGGTCTCGGATTTGGGAGGTTGTACATTTTTATGGACTGTTACAATTGTTTCGCCATTTAAAAAAATAATATCGATAGGAAATTTCATATTTCTCATCCAGAATGAGTAGTAGTCCGGCTTGTCATACAGAAATATCATTCCCCGGTCGTCGGCAAGAGACGTATGCTCTGACAGTCCGATTTGCTGTTCTCTTGAAGTCTTAGCGACTTCAAGCTTTATCTTCTGGTCGGCAAGAACCGCCGTTGCACCACTTCCGAAGAGGCCGCCGGGATTGAGCATGTTGCGAATAAATAATACTATTGCCGTAAAGAAGAGAAGTACTCCTGCAGCAATCAATATATTTCTGGTATTCATAACACTTCTGATAGCAGTTTTGTTAATCGGGTTGTTGACTTATTTTTAATCCGATCGGTCACTTCGACAACTCTGCTTTGC
>CAZTFV010000024.1:8951-17063 GCA_964613075.1 uncultured Gammaproteobacteria bacterium
GCTTTGCAGTCGATTTGCCTGACGAATCTTGTGTTTTTTGTACGGATCGCCTTTTGTGGTTGTAATTATAGCAGGTTTTATGCTCAAAATCAGCTCATCATATTTCTGGTCGGAGGCGAGATATGGAAGAAGGACAATGTAGTTAACATAAGAGAGAGCGGAAAGTAAGTAAGCTCTGTCTTTATGTGTATTGATCGGGCGAGTTTTGCCTTTCATTTCTCTGATTTTTCGGTCGCTTTCTAAGAGGACGATGAGTACATCGCCTTGTTTTTTTGCTTCTTTTAGAAAATGAATATGACCGATATGCAAAATGTCAAAACAGCCCCCAGCCAGGACGATAGTTTTTCCCTGATCTCTCAGCTTTTTGCTAATCTCAACCGCTTGTTTGATTGTTAAAATTTTCCCCATAAATTTCTAAGGTTAATTTTCCTTGGTGCCAACCAAGTATACGGCTTGCCAGGGGCGAAAATTTGAAACAAATTTATCTGAGATAATAGTTTTACCGTCTTTTTTCACTTCACGCGTGAAGTAAACCTTGGCACCTGCTGCTGCCCAGTCGACTTGTTTTACTTCCCCTTTGGGAAGCGTGGGGTCATCTTGGCGAAGCGGTTCGGGTGCAGGTGTTTGGGAAAGAATAACTGGATCATTTATCGTTACTTCTCTGCCATCTTTAGCTCCATAAATTTCAAATGTTAAGCGCATTGCTTGTTCATCAACAGAAGACTGAATTAATAACCAGTTCTTCGTGTCGTTTTTGAACTTCAGATCAATAGAGGGAACATAGACGGCAGCGTCAATGCCCGGTCCTGAGTCTTCTTCGTAGTAATGCACTCGGTATGCATGCTGATTCCGTTCAATTATCGGCAAACCGGCACGCAATGCGGCTCGAAAGAGAGTAGTTGAGACTTGGCAAACTCCCCCACCATCTCCTAATACTGTTCTTCCATTTTGGATTACATATGCTTCTTTGTAACCTGTAAGTTTTGAAACATCGCCGACCGCTTTGGCGAAAGAGAATACTTCACCGGGTTTTACTAATACACCGTTGATGCGTGCTGATGATAGTTTGATATTATAGATACGGTTGGGGATGGAGCCGAAAAAAAGCGATGTACCTGTTGCCACAAGTTCTTTAATTCCCATATTATTTACTTTTTCGGTTGTTATTGTTGGCTTTATAACCTTGATAGGAATTGGAAAGGTACGTATTTGTACTCTTTCCGTTTTGATTGTTTCGGGAATTTTCTGAATGAATTCTTCTTTCGCTGATTCTATATCAGCTTTCTGTCCGTTCTGGTGAGAGCGGAATGCAACTACTCTACCGTTCTCAAAGATGAAGTTGGCGTCGATAGGTTTTATTGATAACTCTTCATCGATGGGATGTAGCGCTTCATCAACTACTTCTTCTGAATAATGGTAGGCGGGAGGAAGGCGTATGCCTCCGATATATGCCTGAAAGATAAGGCTAAGATTTGATAGAATATTATTTGATCTTCCGATTGAGAATGCCTGATGATAAAGAAGCTCGCTATCATAGCCTAACTCAATTTCCCGCGCAGAGACAGTTGCGACTCTGTCGCCTGCTTTAAATATGAACTGTGAGTCAGCGATCTTTTCGTTTTTGCGGTCAAAGTAGTCGGTCACTTCTTTTTCCGTCTTGCCACCGAAATCAACACCGTTGACGAATACCCCAGGGTAGAGGGCGTTAGCGTAGGCATTTCTGTAAAAGATGAAAAGAAAGCTGGCAAAGAAAAATAACCCTAAGATTGCGCCTAAGGAAAACCATAATAGTGCTCTAAGAGATAAGATAATCTTTTTATGATGAAATTTTTTAAGGGTATTCATTGCCAGATGAAGGTTAGCGTATTATACTATAAATATTCTCAGTATGGCTGAAAATGTAGTTTTTCAAAATCCTTCGGCAAGCTCAGGACAAAGCCCGACTTCACCTGTGCTTCCTGCATCTTCGCCGCCAGGGGTTCCTCCACCTACTTCTTCCACTGTGGTGCCGCCTGATGGGTCTAAGGGACTCATTATTAAAGTCCTGATTGGTGTGGTTTTGTTAGCATTTACACTCTTTGTCTTTTTCAGATTTTTGCTGCCATTATTCGGAGGGAGAAATGATAAAGATGTGACGCTTACCTATTGGGGTTTGTGGGAAGAAGCAAGTACTATGCAACCATTACTTGATGAGTTTCATCGAGCAAATCCGCACATAACCGTAAAATATGAGAAGCGGTCAAAGGAGGATTACAAAAGGACACTTATAACAAGGATTGACAACGGAACCGGACCTGATATTTTCCGCTTCCATAATTCCTGGACAGATACGCTTAATGGTTACCTTGCAGCCTTGCCTGAGAGTGTGATAAAACCGGATGAATTTCAAAAGAATTATTTTACTATCGTTCAGAAAGACGTTGTGCGAAAGGGTGCGATCTACGGTTTGCCATTTGGCATTGATACGTTAGCGCTTTTTGTCAATCCTGAAATTTTGCGAAGTGGCGGACACGGTGTTCCTAAAACGTGGATAGAGTTTGAAAAAGTGGCTCGGGGTGATGATGGGATAACCGTGTATGAGCCGGATGGTAGTATCCGGACATCGGGCGCAGCATTGGGGACATATAAAAACGTGACGCATGCGTCAGATATTATGGCGCTGCTTTTTTTGCAGAACGGGACAATGGAGGATGATTTGACTGCTAAGCTTGCGGATTCGAGTACGGCGCTTGAGTACTATGTCTCATTTGGCAAAGGTGAGAAAAAGACATGGGACGGATCGCTTGATTCATCCCTTCGGGCATTTGCGCAAGGGCGCGTGGCGATGTATTTTGGCTATTCCTGGGATATTTTTGCCATTAAGACATTGAATCCTGATTTTGTTTTCAGCGTCCATCCGGTACCGAATCTTGGGGAGCCTCAGACTATCGCAAGCTACTGGATTGAAGGCGTGTCGGCAAAGACTGCTCATCCTGAGGCAACCTTTGCTTTTATGGAGTTTTTGGCAAAAAAAGAAACGCAACAGCAATTCTTCTCGCTTGCTGCAAAATCAAGACCTGAGGGTGCGCAATTCGGTCCCCTTTATGCCAGGCGGGATTTGGCTCAGGCGTTGAAGGATAACGAGCTCATTTATCCTTTTGTAGAGCAAGCTGATAGTGCCTCTTTTACCTTTTTCTCAAGCGATACCTTTGATGAGTACAATAATTCGTTGAATCAATACCTTCAGACAGCAATTGATTCTGCTTTAGGCAATTCATCCTATGAGTCGGCAATACAGATTTTGGCAAAAGGCGTGGAGGAAGTTACGGGAAGATGACACGACGGAGCAATGCAATTCTCACAACGCTTTTATATAGCGATATTTTTGATTTCCCTTTGACAAAGCGTGAATTGTGGTTATACCTTTGCGGGCATAGTCTCTTGTCAAAGCCTGACTTTGAGAGAGCTTTGCCGACCTTGCCCAGTTTTATCAGACAGCAAGATGGCTACTTCTTTTTATGCAACAGAGGGGATTTAGTTGCCCTTCGGAAACAACGGGAAAAAGAAAGCTCTTTTAAGTTGCGATTGGCATCTCAGATAGCAAGATTCATTTTTAGCATTCCGACGATTTTATTGATAGGCGTGAGCGGGAGTGTTGCGATGAAAAACAGCAGGAAAGATGATGATATTGATTTTTTTATCATTGTCAGAAAAAATACATTATGGTTGACACGACTTTTGGTTGTTTTTTTGCTTATGGTGACAGGAAAGCTGCGGCGAAGAGATGAATCGGGGCGGGCGAATACTTTTTGTATCAATATGTTTATGGATGAGCAATCTCTGTCTTTATCTTCTACCCGGCGTAACTTATATACGGCGCATGAGGTGGTGCGAATGGTACCGCTTTATGAACGAGACCATATATATAAGAGATTTCTTATTGCAAATAAGTGGGTAGGGAGATACTTGCCCAACAGTTTAGATACTAAGATACTAAGATATAAAGATACTAAGAGAGAAGGCAAAAAGTCACTTAATATCCTAATATCTCAATATCTTAATCTCTTAGAGCCGCTTGCCAAAGCCGTCCAACTCTGGTACATGAGGGGGCACAGGACAACAGAGGAAATTTCCGACACACTCCTTGCCTTCCATCCGCATGACTTTCGTCCCCGCGTACTGCACGCGCTTGAAAAGCGTTTGGAACGCTACAGTTCGTATGAAGCAATATAATCTTGTTGTTTGCGGGGGTACATTTGACCATCTGCATAAGGGTCATAAAGACTTTCTCGGTTTTGCTTTTTCCATCAGCGAAAAGGTTCTTATCGGCATTACCAGCGATACGTTTGTATCAGCGGTAAAACATTTTTCCGAAGGCGAACCATATCAAAAGAGGCAGGAGGCAGTAGTGGAATTTTTGCGCGGGAAAGATCTTTTTGAGCGGGCAATGATTTTACCGATAGACACTGTCTATATTCCGAAAGCTTGGGAAGTCTTGCCGATTGAGGCAATAGTGGTTACGGACGATTCGCTAGAGGGTGCAAAGAAGATCAATATAGATCGGCAAAAGCGAGGGCGCACTCAGTTGCCGATTGCCCTGATTCATTTAAGTACGGCTGAAGATGGTTTACCTATTTCAGCGTCAAGAATCCGCAGCGGGATTATCGACCGGGAAGGGAGGCTTTTTATCAAGCCGCAATGGCTAGCACAAGGGTTGGTGTTGCCGGAACATCTTCGTGCGGAGCTGAAACGGCCGATCGGAACAATTATTTCCTTTGAGCAATGTAATTTTTCCACTATTTCTCTTGATAGAGTTGTGACGGTCGGTGATGTCACGACAAAATTGCTTCATGAACGCGGATTTTCTCCGAAGCTATCCGTGATCGATTTTCTGGTTGAGAGGAAAAAGATCTACACTTTCTTACAGCAGTTGGGATTTAGTGGTAAGGAGACAGTCTATACAGTTTCCAATCCTCCCGGACATATAACCGGGGAATTATTTGCGGCAGTACAAGAAGTTCTTTCCTTCCGGGATACTGATAATAAACGCTTTGTTATACAGGTTTCGGGTGAGGAAGATCTGGCTGTTTTGCCTGTTATTTTGGCTAGCCCGCTTGCCTACCATGTGTTTTACGGGCAGCCTGGGGTCGGGACCGTGCACGTTCCCGTAACTGAGGAGATTAAAATCCAGATGTACGAGCTTGCCAAGCGTTTTCAACTTGCATAGGCTTATAAGAATAGCTTCAATTAACCCTTTTCTGCAGTTGACAAACGCTTTTTTATTCTCTATACTCAGCATGATTTTACGCTTTCCCTCAACTTTTTAGTGGGGGATTTTATTGTAAAGGCTCTTTTATTATGGATGCAAAGAAAATCTATCTAACAAAAGACGGTCTTTCAGAGCTTCGGAAAGAACACGATGATTTGATAAAGACTCGACGCCCCGAGGTGTTAGCGCGAGTTTCTGCAGCCCGGGATCTTGGAGATCTCTCAGAGAACGCGGAGTACGTTGCCGCACGCGAAGAATTATCTTTTATTGATGGTAGAATTGATGAGCTTGGAGAACTTTTGAAGGAAGTTGTCTTAATCAAGACGGAGAATGGGACATCAGGCCAGCATGCGATACAGCTTGGTTCAAAAGTTACCGTGCGGATTAATGGGAAAAAGGAGGTCTATATGGTTGTCGGAGAGTTTGAGGCAGATCCGGCGGAGAAAAAAATTTCCCATGAATCACCGCTTGGAAAAGCGCTTCTTGGGAAAAGCGTTGGGGACAAAGTTGAGGTAGAAGCTCCGGCGGGTAAGATTGTTTATACGATTGTCTCAATTCAATAACTGCTTTTATCATTTATTCATGCGGATGATATTTACATCTTTTACGATTATCTAGTATATGCAACAAAAGCTAATGCTAGCAGTCCTCAAGCAAAAATCTGAACCTGGTGTTGTTATCAAAAAAATTCCCATTCCAAAGCCAAAAGAGGATGAGGTGTTTATAAAAGTTTTGTATACCTCAATTTGTGGCACGGATGTTGGGATTTACGATTGGATCCCGTGGGCGCAAGGACATATAAAACCTCCCATTATCATCGGGCATGAAGTTGTTGGAGAAGTTGTTTTGATTAACACAAAAAAGAGGACAAAAATCAAACCAGGCGATCTTGTTTCCTCAGAAACACATATTTACTGCAAAAATTGCTATCAGTGCAGAATCAGAAACTATCACGTATGCGAGAATATGCAGCTTTTTGGTATTGGTAGAGATGGTGCATTTGCAGAGTACGCAACAATTCCATTGCATACAACATGGAAGAATAATCCTGCTATTCCACTTCTTTCGATGAGTGTACAAGAGCCATTGGGAAATGCAGTTAACGTTATAACAAAGGCAAAAGTTAAAGGAAAGCGTGTAGTGGTTATGGGTCTTGGGCCGACTGGCCTTTGTGCTGGGGCAGTTGCCAAAGCGCTTGGCGCTAAGGAGGTAGTTGGTATAAATCGTCGTGAGTATCGGCGCAAGCTAGCCATGAAAATGGGATTTGATCGAGTGATTGACGTACTGGATCCTATCGAGTTTGGAAAATTTGACGCAGTTTTGGAAATGAGTGGGAATAGAATGGGAATTGAAGTTGCATTTGAGGCAGTTCGTATTGCCGGGACTATTATCGCATTTGGTATTCCCAAAGAATCAATAACAGTTGATTGGGGAAAGTATATGATCAATAAAGAACTGACGATAAAATCGGTTTTTGGTCGAGGGATATGGAAGACGTGGAGGCAGACAACAAAATTATTGGTTGATAAAAAGGTTGATTTGCAAAAACTTATTACACATAAATTTGCCCTTCGTGATTTTGAAAAGGCGATGCATGTCATGAAATCAGGAGAGTGTGGGAAAATAGTGCTTGTTCCTTAAGAATATGAAGCAAATAGCACATTTTTACAAAGAATTAGAGGAGAAAATAAAGATAGGTAAGGCTCCGGTCGTTGTTGAATCAGGGCAAGGTGCATATCTGACAATAAAAGGAAAAGATGTCCTCAATTTTTGCTCAAGCCACTACTTGGGGCTTGCTGTTGATAAGAGGCTGAAAAAAGCCATAGCAAAAGCAGTTGAAAAATACGGTGTTGGGACAGGATATAGAACGCTTGCCGGAACGCATATTTTGCATGTAAAACTGGAAGAAGCACTTGCGCGCTTTAAGAAAGCAGAAGACGCTGTTCTTCTAACTGGAGGCTACATGGCAAATATGACTGCGATTCAGACAATTATTGGCAAGGAAGACATAGTCATATCAGATGAGCTGAATCACGCATCAATAATCGATGCAGTAAGGCTTTCTGGTGCAAAAAATAAATTTATTTACAAACATACTGATATGAAGGATCTTAAAGCCAAGCTTGATGAAGCAAGTAAACTTCGAAAAACACCGAAATCAAATGGACAACCCCCTCTTATTCTCATCGTCACAGACGGCGTTTTTTCAATGGATGGTGATCTTGCTCCGCTTCCTGAAATTGTCAAACTTGCGAAAGACTATGACGCGTTGACCATGGTTGATGATGCGCATGGGGAGGGAGTAATTGGAGAAGGAGGGCGGGGAATTGTTGATCATTTTGGCCTTCACGGGCAAGTCGATATTGAAGTCGGGACGCTCTCAAAAGCATTCTCTGTCATGGGCGGATTTATCACAGGGAAAAAAGAACTCATTACCTATTACAAACGAAATTCAAGGCAGTTTATGTTCTCAAGCGCTCTAACGATTCCGGATACCGCAGCGCTGCTTGAGGCAGTAAAAATTCTTGAGGAGTCAGATGAGCTTGTAAAAAAGCTTTGGGAAAACGCAAGCTATTTGAAAAAATCTTTTAAAAATCTCGGATTTGATACAGGGAATTCAAAAACTCCTATCACACCTGTTATGATTGGTGATGAAGAAGTAGCGCTGAAGTTTAGCGCTGGCCTTATGGAGGAGGGAGTTTTTGCAAGTGCCATCAGATTCCCCATGGTTCCTAAAGGAGCAGCCAGAATTCGCGTTATTCCATCTGCATCCCATTCCAAAAAAGATCTTGATTTTGGCATCAAGGCATTTAAGAATGTCGCTCAAGCATTAAAGCTGCTAAAATAAATCCGCATGGTTATAC
>CAZTFV010000025.1:0-16657 GCA_964613075.1 uncultured Gammaproteobacteria bacterium
GAAAGGTCTGATTTTCTTCTCGCATCATTGGCGCGGCGTATTTGTGCAAGCGGATTAAGAAATGTAATCGCAGCACTGGCTATGATTGCGATCATGGCAACAGCAATCATCAGCTCAACGAGAGTAAAGCCAGCCCCGCTGAGGCGGGGAATTTCCAATTTCCAATTTTTATGATTTATTTGCTTGTCCTCCGAAGCTTTCTTGCCCTCTGTAGCTTTAGCGAAAGAGGGAGCGTAGGAGGAATATTTGAAATTTGAAATTTGAAATTTTTTCGTCATAGTCCTATATATGGCAACGCAAATGAAACGATCATATCTCCCCAAAGCAACGCAACATATGTCCCAAGGATAAGAAACGGCCCAAATGGAATGGTGCTTCCGCGCAACCGCTTCTTCCCGGCCAAAATCAGTATGAGAGATATAAATGTGCCTGTCAAGAAAGCGGCATAGAATGCGACGATTATTCCGGGAAACCCAAGCAGTAACCCCATAAAGAAAGCCAGCACAACATCGCCGAATCCTATCCCGCGGCCGCGGGTGATAAGAAAGAGCAAAAGGAAAAATGCGAAGGCGGAAAGAGCGGAGAGAAGATGATTTAGAATTAAGAAGTTAGAGTTAAGAATTAAGAATAAAAAGGAAACTATTATTGCAGGAAAAACAACAAGGAAGGGGATAATTCCATATCGCAAGTCCGTGAAGAAAACTACAATGAGAACGGCGGTAATAAATAAAAAATACAGAACCGTTCCCAAATTCATAATTCCTAATTCATAATTCATAATTCTTTGTTGCAGCATGACAAACGTCAATACAAACAATACTCCCGTGACTAATTCCACAAGAGGGTAGTAGAAAGAAAGTTCTGCTTTGCAGAACCGGCAGCGGCCGTTAAGGAAAATAAAAGAGAAGAATGGGATCAAATCGTGCCGGAAAAGCGGCTTTTTGCACTTGTCGCAGTGTGAGCGGCCGAAAAAGATAGTTTCTCCGCGGGGAAGGCGGTCAACTACAACAAGTAAAAAACTCCCGACACACAGCCCGAGAAAAAAGAGCAACAAAAGCAGCATTATAAAGAGAGTATCTTAAACGGTGAGGGGAGTCAAATATTATGGACAAACAGTTGAGGTTATCGGAATATCGCAGGTTTTTCCGGTTGCTGAGTCATAGAGATGCCGGGGATTGGCTGTATATTTTTTTGATTTGAGCGAAATGTAGATTTTTACGGCGGTGCAAGTGGAACCTGCTACGCATGGTGATGGAACAGTAGTAAAGGAATAAGCTGTTCCATACTTTGTGGTGGGCGGCTTAGGTTCGTTTTTCAGCTCACCGCTTAATACAAGATCATTTATCGTAGCGGGGTAACTTCCTTGATTTGCCGTGGCATATGCTTCCGAAGCATTTGCCAGCGCTCCGATATCATTTATTGCTTTTGCATCGTTGGCTGCGTTGATTTTGTCAACAGGATCGATTACCACAGCTACAGCTGCACCGAGAATGGCAAGAATAGCCACGACAACCAAGAGTTCAACTAAAGTAAAACCTTTATGTAGTTTTAAATTTTTTATCATTTTTTACCAAGCTTATTTACAGTAGATCATATTCTTAAGGGCATTGTCAAGTACTAACCCCGTAATCGCTCAGGAGTTGTCAAAATATTCTTCGAGCGAGCGTAGCGAGTCGAGAAGTTATGTTCTCGACTACGCTCGAACAATAACTTCTTTGTCAAATCCTGACATATTACCTAACCCCTAATTACTGTAGTGCCGATAGAATATTATAAAGCGGCGTGAGGATGGCAAAAAGCAAGAATCCTACTCCAACAGCCAGAACGATAATAATCAAAGGCTCCATGGCGGTTGTCAGCAGCTTGATGGTTTGGTCGACCTCGTGTTCATAGTATTCGGAGACCCGATTGAGTGACTCATCAAGCTTACCTGTCTGCTCACCGATTTTGACCATCTCAACAAGAACCGATGGAAAGAGGGGAGCTGAGACCATGGCATTGCCGATCGTGACGCCTTTTGCGACTTTGGTTGAGACGGCAAGAACGGCAGCTTTATACAGTCTATTTCCGATAACATCCGCGCTTTTTTGCAGTGCATCAACGACGAGGGATCCGGTTCCGACGAGAAGGCCAAACGTTCGTGCGAAATCAACCATAACGGACTCTCTGATGAGCTTGCCAAAAATCGGAATCTTCAGCACCAGCCTGTCTGTGAGTAGCCTTCCCTGCTCTGTTTTGTACCATTTTTTAAACAGATACACAAAAAGAGCGAAGCCGCCGAAGATCAGGTACCAGAAGGCTACGAAGAAATCGGATATTCCGATAACTATCTGCGTCGTAATGGGAAGCGAAAGATTGTCAAAGTCTTTATAAAATGTCGTTAACGAAGGGATAACAAAAAGCATCATCACGATAACCACGCCTACCATAAGCGTTATGACAATGGCAGGATAGAAAAGCGCCGCTTTTACTGTGCTTTTCAATCTCTCCTGTTTTTCCAAACTTTCCCCAAGTCTGAGCAATACCTTGTCCAAAAGCCCCGAGTCTTCTGCTGATTTGACAACCATAATATAAATTTCAGAAAAAATGCGCGGGTACTGTGACAGCGCAACGTAAAAGGGCTTTCCTTCCTCCACGCTCTCAATAACTTTCTGAATTACCTCAGCTTTGTATGGACTTTGCACTTCATTTTTGAGAATCTGTAGTGCCTGCATCAGGGTCAGACCGGCCGTAAGCATCGAGGCAATCTGCCCGGTAAAGAACACAAGGTCTTTTGCCGAGAATTGGCGCGTGTTCTTCCACAGCGTGAAAAAGCTTTTATTTGTCTCCTGTGTGATTACTATGGGGATGAGATCACGCTGCCTGATATAGATGGCTGCCTCATGTAAATCTTTGGCATCCAAAAAGCCCCGGTATGTTTTCCCGTCCTGGCCAACAGCTTTGTAGTACAATTTCATAAGAGTACCAGATACTCTTTACTTTGTTGCCTCCCGTCCCACCATCCTCATGAAGGAATCCTCTTGCAAAGCATAACGCCTGGCATCATCAAGCATAACGCTACCTCCCATAACAAGCTGGGCGAGCGATTCTTCAAGAGAGATCATTCCGGCATCTTTTGAAGTTTGAATAATCGAGTCAATAAGGTGTGCTTTTCCTTCACGGATATTGCTGGCAACAGCAGGACTATCAATAAGCACTTCAACGGCAGGTACCATACCGCCGCCTATGACCGGCAATAATCGCTGGGATACGATACCGCGAAGGGTTGCGGCAAGTTGTGTACGGATTTGTGAACGCTGGTAGTCAGAGAACGCATCAACAATACGGTCAATTGTTTGGGAGGCAGAGTTCGTGTGCAGTGTCGCAAAGACCAGGTGCCCTGTCTCGGCAATTGTCATGGCCGCCTGCATTGTTTCAGGATCGCGCATTTCACCGATAAGAACGACGTCCGGATCTTCGCGAAGGGCAGAACGAAGCGCCATTGACCAGGAATGCGTATCACCGCCCATCTCGCGCTGAGAAATAATACATGAGCCATTGGGGTATATATATTCAATCGGGTCTTCTATCGTCAAGATGTGAAAAGCTTTAGTTTGATTTATCTCATTGAGCATTGCGGCAAGTGTTGTTGACTTGCCGTGGCCTGTTGGCCCTGTCACTAACACGAAGCCTTGTTTCATATTGACGAAGCGGTGCAGCACCGGCGGAAGGCGAAGCTCTTCAATGGTTCGAATTTTTGGTTGGAGGAAGCGAAATGCTGCCGAGAGATAGCCTCGCTGGAAATACGCATTGACGCGAAATCTGCCTTCGTTTCCATAGATACCTCCGCCGAATCCGAGTGAAAAATCGAGTTCTTTATTGGTTATCAGCAGCTCTTTCTGCTCCGGTGTCAGTAGGGAATAGACCATTGACTCAACATCCGTTCTATTAAGATGGGGGGTGTTGGGAATATGACGAAGCGTTCCGTCAATGCGAAGTGATGGCGGAATGCCCACCAATAAGTGTAAGTCCGAAGCGTTATTAGTAACGGTAACTTTTAGTAAATCTTGTATGTTCATTTTGACAATTTTAAATTACTCCTGTGCTACTCTTATTACTTCCTCAATCGTCGTGTCGCCGCGCAGCACTTTCAGATACCCATCCTGCTTCATGGTAATCATTCCCTCGGCAACAGCCTGCTTCTCAATTGTTGTTGCGTCGGTACGCTGCAGAACCAGCTGGGCAATTTTTTCCGACACCGGCAGCACTTCAAAAATACCGATTCGGCCGCTGTACCCTGCGTGTCCACATTCGTTGCAGCCTTTGCCTTTATAGAGCGCTACTTGTGCAAGGTTTTGCGGAAAAAGAGGGCCTAAAATATGCCGTATTTCCTCAACGAGTTGTATCGGCGGGGCGTATGCCTCTTTACAGTGAACGCAAATGCGCCGGACGATTCTCTGTCCGACGATTGCGTTAATTGTCGAAGCGAGTAAAAAACTCTCAGCGCCCAGATCCAGAAGTCTTGGCAACGCACCTGCCGCATTTGAGGTATGCAGGGTAGAGAAGACGAGGTGGCCGGTGAGGGCTGCCTGCAGTGCCAGTTCTGTTGTTTCCGTATCGCGTATCTCACCAACCAGAATGATGTTAGGATCCTGGCGGAGGAATGAGCGAAGACCCGAGGCAAAAGTCAGTCCGACTGCCGGATTTATCTGCACCTGATTAACGCCGTTGATCTGATACTCGACCGGGTCCTCCAAAGAGACGATATTGACTCTTGTTGTATTCAGCCGCGAGAGGACAGCGTAGAGCGTTGTTGTTTTTCCGGATCCCGTTGGTCCACAGACGATGATAATGCCGTGCGGTTTGAGAATAGAGGTTTCAAGGTTCTTAAGAGCAAGGCCTGTCAGACCCAATTCCGTAAGTGTTGGGATACCGCCTGATTTGCGAAGTAAGCGCATGACGATTTTCTCGCCTTCTACCGTTGGGATCACGGAAATACGAAGATCCACCTCCTGATCATTGACTTTGAAATTAAATCGTCCGTCCTGGGGAGTCCGATGCTCATCAATCTTCATTTCCGAGAGAATCTTTATGCGGGAAATGACTGATTCCTGCACATTTTTGGGCAGTGATAATTTATCATAGAGTATTCCGTCTATTCTGTAGCGGACTCGCACCCGATCCTCCTGTGGTTCGATGTGTATATCCGAAGCCCGGCTTGTCACTGCGTATTCCAAAATAGTTGAGACTATTTTGGCTATCGGTGCCTCTTTAATAATTTGGGCGATTTGCGTACTATCAACTGTTCGTCTTGGCGCGTACTCTTCAGTCTCTTTAATCGCCTCTCCGACTTCGCCCACCAGCTCTTGTCGGTACTGCTGGTCAATAGCTGCCCTTACTTCAGAAGGGCTTGCGGCAAAGGCTTTTATATTCACGCCGGTTTTCTGGCGGACAAAGGCGAGAGCGTCAAGATCCACAGGATTGGCCATGGCAACGGAAAGCGTTTTGGAGTTGTCGTCATAGAAAAAGGGGATGAGCGAGAAGCGCTCCACAACCGCTCGGGGTAGGAGGGTAATTGCCTCAGGAGAAAATGACGTTGCCGCAAGCGAAACAAACGGTATGCCTAAAATTCGCGCTTTTGCCTCGGCAAGTTTACTTTCCGGGACAAGCCGCATTTCCGCAATCATCGCCTCAGGCGCTTTTCCCAGGCTTGCACTTTTTACTTTGACATCATTATATTGCTCTTTTGTGAGGAGTCTTTCGCTAAGCAGAATATCCAATACAGTACGCGCCCCGCCACGTTCAGTTGACATGAACGCGGCCTCGCTTATTGGAGGAACCGTCCCTGCATTTGTGCCATTTCGTGCTAGCGGAATCGTCGCGGGCATTACTACAATAGTAGGGAAAAAAGTAATATAATGCAACCTATGGTAAGCTTCATCATCACCCACCCCGATGCAAAAACCTGCGAAGAATATGCGCGTAGATTCTGTGCTGAACGGAACATTCATCGGTTTGATATTACAGAATTTTCATTAAACAACCTGCTTGAGGCTGAGAAAGAAAAGACATCAATCGGCATTGCGGACATTAAACTGATTTTAGAAAAACTCTACTTAAAACCTCTCAAAAGCAAAGAAAAGGCCGTTATTATTCATAATGCAGACGCATTAACGCCTGAAGCGCAAAATGCACTGCTGAAAGCACTGGAAGAGCCGCCTAAGAATACTATTATTCTTTTGACCTGTGAATCAAAGGAAAATCTCTTGCCGACAATCCGCTCACGCTGCAGTATTATTGAAATTGAAAGAAAAACCGCGGTCTTAACAGAAGAAGAGCGGGCGGAATTTACTGATATTGTTGCCTCATTGCCAATCTATTCAATTGGACAATCGCTGAAGCTGGCTGAGGTATTGGCCAAAAATAAGAACCAAGCGCGCACGTGGCTTGAAAAATCTATACTTGCGGCACGGGAGATGCTTATCGCGCATACAGAAAAACAAACACCTGAGCAAGCTGATCTTCTCTTCCTCATAAAATCGTTGCAAGAGAGCTACGTTGTCATAAAAACAACCAACGCCAATCTCAGGCTAGCCCTTGAGAACCTCTTCCTTTCCCTCTCGCAATAAATTATTGCACCCTAAGGGTGGTTTTGTAGCTACACCCCAACGCAAACATACTTAACAATAGTTAATATAACCAGATATATACGTAGTGGTAGCCGTTCAGGATTTGACAAAACTTTTATTGTTCGAGCGTAGCGACAGCGAAGTCGAGAACTTCTCGATTCGGCTTTCAGCCTCACTCGAAGAATATCCTTGACAACTCCTGAACGATTACACGTAGTGGGGTTGAAAAAAAGCGAGAAATTCGCTATACTAGCTTTAAATGGCAACAAAAAAGCTATCTAAATTCAGCCTCGACGCTAGGCGGGCCTCTAATTATTCAGCACAGCAAATCCAGGTACTTGAAGGCTTAGAGCCGGTCAGAAAAAGACCGGGCATGTATATCGGTTCTACCGATGTTACTGGCCTCCATGAGTCCTTACGGGAGATTATTGACAACGCGGTTGATGAGGCGCTCGCAGGACATGCGAAAAATGTCTGGATTCTTTTGAATAAAGACGGATCTATAACAGTCGTTGATGATGGCCGCGGTATTCCGGTTGATATCATGCCGCAGTACAAAAAGTCCGCGCTTGAAATCGTCATGACAAAACTGCATGCAGGCGGTAAATTCGGCGGATCGGCGTATAAAATCTCAGGCGGGCTGCACGGTGTGGGCTCATCAGTCGTGAATGCGCTGTCTGAGTGGCTGTGGGTGGAAGTAAAACGGGATGGAAAAATTTACTACCAGGAATATAAAAGAGGCAATCCCAAAACAGATGTCAAAGAAGTTGCAGAGTCCAAGCTCCCAAATACCATCCCGAACAGAAGGTCTGGTACTGCCGTTACTTTTTTTCCGGATGATACAATTTTTAAGGGTTTTGAATTTTCCGCCACAGGCGGGATAAATTTTGGCTGGGATTTTGACACGATCAAAAAGGCGATCCGCGAGAGAGCGTATCTTGTGCCAAAACTGTTCTTCCACCTGATTGACCTGCGCGGCGAGGAAACAAAGGAGGTACATTACTATTTTGAGGGCGGTATTAAGTCTCTTATAGAAAAACTCAATGATAACAAAGGCCCGCTGCATGATGTGATTTATATAAACAAACATGAAGGAGATGTTGAAATAGAAATCGCGATCCAGTACAACAACACGTATGCCGAAAATGTTGAGTCATATGTCAATGTTATCAATACGGTAAATGGGGGTACGCATTTGACTGGTTTTCGCATGGCATTAACTCGTGCGGTGAATGATTACGGCAAGAAAATCGGCGCATTCAAGAGCGAAGAGGATTCGATTGTCGGTGATGATACACGAGAAGGACTGACCGCTGTTGTCTTTGTCAAAATGCCGCAGGATAGGATCCAATTCGAAGGACAGACAAAAGGAAAATTAGGAAATTCCGAGATCCAGCCGCTTGTCCAGCAGATCGTGAAAGAGGGCTTAGCTGTCTACTTTGAAGAAAATCCTTCCGACGCAAAACGAATTCTTGAGAAAGTCTATTTAGCAGCTAAAGCCCGCCTGGCCGCCAAAGCGGCCAAGGAAGCAGTCATCCGAAAAGGCGCATTGGAAGGATCGACACTGCCTGGCAAGCTCGCAGACTGCCAGGAAAAAGACCCGAGCATTTCGGAGCTGTATCTTGTAGAGGGAGACTCAGCAGGCGGTAGCGCGAAGCAAGGAAGAGACCGTAAATTCCAGGCAATTTTGCCGCTGAGAGGAAAAATACTTAACACCGAGCGTGCACGCTTGGATAAAATGATTGAGCATGAGGAGATAAAATCACTTATTATCGCCTTGGGCGCAGGTATTGCCGATACCATCAATATGGAAAAGCTTCGCTATCACCGCGTCATCATCATGACAGATGCGGATGTTGACGGCGAGCATATTGAGACATTGATCCTTACATTCTTCTACAGACATTTACCTGAGGTTATTAAACAAGGATATCTCTATGTAGCCATGCCGCCGCTGTATAAATTGCAGCGGGGAAAGGATGTACGATATGCTTACAGTGATACGGAAAAAGATACGTTGCTTAAGGAAATGAGGAATGGCGGAAATGTGACTATTCAACGCTATAAAGGTCTTGGAGAAATGAATCCTGAGCAGCTCTGGGAGACGACTATGAATCCTGCCAACAGGCTTTTAAAACAAGTTGGCATTGTAGACGCTGAAGAAGCGGATGCGGTCTTCACCATGCTTATGGGGGACGAAGTCCCGCCGCGAAAAGCCTTTATCCAGACAAACGCCATAACTGCCACGCTAGATATTTGAGTTTAGACACTAGAAGCTTGAAGCTGGATCTTGATACGTTCAGTTTCATGAACGTATCTTGAAGTTGGAAATTAGAAGACAGAATCTACCCTCTATTCTCTAATGTCAAGTTCTAACATCTAGTTTCTAGCGTCTAGCATCAAATTACTTGAGTTTGTCCTGATCCTATTATATAATTATTGTTGAGTACAATGAATTTATCGTTTTTATTCTCACACGCGCTGCTTGTTACTATCGGCGCAAGTGTCCTGTCTATTATCTACGGCCTCTTCTTAACCTCACGCGTTCTCTCCCGTCCACGCGGTGACAAAAAAATGAATGACATCGCCGATGCGATTACCGAGGGGGCGACTGCGTACATGTGGCGCCAATACAAGGTGGTTGCGATTATTGGCGCGATCATCGCAGTTCTGCTCTTTTTCACATTTGACCTGGTGACAGCACTTGGCTTTGCTCTGGGAGCAATTGCCTCAGCGACTGCAGGTATTATCGGCATGAATGTCGCTATCAGGACCAACATCCGTACAGCACAGGCTGCGAAACACGGCCTTTCGCAAGCCTTTAGTCTCGCATTCTCAGGCGGAGCAGTCACCGGCCTTATGGTTGCTGGTCTTGCGCTTTTGTCTCTTGGTGTTTTTTACCTTATTCTCATCACGCTTGGTGGAAATTCGCTTAAGCCCCTTGTTGCACTTGGATTTGGTAGCTCTTTGATATCGGTTTTTGCTCGATTGGGAGGAGGCATTTTTACCAAAGGTGCAGATGTTGGCACTGATATGGTTGGAAAAATTGAAAAAGGTATACCAGAGGATGATCCGCGAAATCCGGGCGTTATCGCCGATTTGGTCGGAGACAATGTCGGTGATGATGCGGGCATGGCAGCAGATCTTTTTGAAACCTACCTTATTACCGCTGTTGCAGCCATGATTCTTGGCGAACTTCTGTTCCCGGGAACGACACAAGTACTCTTCTATCCGCTGCTTATTGGCGCTATCTCTATTGTTGCGAGCATTATTGGTACGTGGTTTGTGAAATTGCGTGGAAAATCTATTATGGGCGCGTTGTATCAAGGGCTTGGTGTCGCATCCGTGCTTGCCATCGCAGGGTTTTATGTTTTAACGCAGGCACTTTCGGCATCCGGCTTTTCGGCGATTATGCCAATGAGTCTTTTTTACTCAGCAATTATTGGTCTTGTTATCACCATCGGTATGGTTGTTATCACTGAGTTCTACACATCCAAGAACTTTAGCCCTGTCAGAACGATTGCCAACGCCTCAGCCACTGGGCATGGAACCAATGTCATAGCAGGCTTGGCCATCTCTATGAAATCGACGCTCGCGCCAATTCTTCTTATCTCAGCTGGTATTTGGGTTGCTTATAACCTCGCTGGATTGTACGGTATTGCGATAGCGGCGGTGAGCATGCTGTCTTTAACAGGTATTATTGTAGCAATTGATGCCTTCGGCCCGATTACTGATAACGCAGGTGGTATTGCAGAAATGGCAGGGCTTGATGAAAAAGTCAGAAATATCACCGACCCACTTGATGCTGTGGGCAACACCACCAAAGCAGTCACCAAAGCGTATGCTATCGGCAGTGCAGGACTGGCAGCGCTTGTGCTTTTTGCCAGCTATACACAAGAATTGGTAAAATCTTCACAAGGAACGCAGATTGTTTTCTCACTTGCTGAGCCAAATGTTCTTATCGGCCTCTTTATCGGCGGGGCATTGCCATATATTTTTGGCGCCTTGGCAATGGAGGCTGTAGGTAAAGCAAGTATCGCTGTTGTCAATGAGGTCAGACGGCAATTTAAAGAAATTAAAGGGTTGATGGAAGGGAAAGCAAAGCCGGAATACGGACGAGCTGTTGATATTGTCGCAACTGCTGCTCTTTCCGAAATGATATTACCAACGCTTATCACCATTGCCGCGCCAATTTTCGTTGGCTTTTTACTTGGCCCGTTGGCACTTGGCGGCATGCTTGTTGGTACTATTATTACCGGGCTTTTTGTTGCTATCTCTATGACCACAGGGGGCGCAGCCTGGGATAATGCCAAAAAATATATTGAAGAAGGAGCCTTGGGCGGCAAGGGAAGCTTTGCGCATCAAGCAGCTGTTACCGGCGATACGGTTGGCGATCCATACAAAGATACTGCGGGTCCGGCTATTAATCCTATGATTAAAGTCATCAATATCGTTGCGCTTTTAATCGCTTCGTTTTTAGTGTAAACTTCCTACTAACGCTAAACCATTCTGCGTTGTTTCGCGTATGGTTCCGCTTAGTTTAGCGATTTTTTAACTATGAATATCGGCCAATTACAGAAGACCAACATCACCGAAGAGATGAAAAAGGCGTATCTCAACTACGCCATGTCAGTCATTGTCGCCCGTGCGCTGCCAGATGTCAGAGATGGACTAAAACCGGTACACAGACGCATTCTCTACGCAATGCACGAAATGGGGCTCTCTCATAGTGCAAAATACTCAAAGAGCGCAAAAATCGTCGGAGAGGTCATGGGAAAATTCCATCCGCACGGCGATATGCCGATTTATGACGCGCTGGTGCGTCTTGCTCAAAGTTTTGCCATGCGCTATCCGCTTATAGACGGACAAGGAAATTTCGGTTCGATCGATGGGGATCCGCCTGCGGCCATGCGTTACTGCGTCACCGGAGAAACCCTTGTCGTAACAAACAATGGGTTAGAACCGATACAATCGATTGCTCATAATGCTAGTGAATCAGTAAATATATCAGTTCTCTCGATCAATAAAAAAATCCATGAAGCATCCAAGTGGTTTGATAGCGGAATACATCCAACTATTGCACTAACGACAGGGCACGGCTTTCGCCTCGAAGGCTCCTACAATCATCCTGTGCTCATTTGGACAAAAGATGAGTCAGGAAAACCACAGTTTGGATGGAAGATGTTAGCACACATAAAACCCGGCGATATAGCCGTGTTGGATAGAACACCAAATCTTCTTTGGCCAGAAAAGGAAATTTCCCTTGAAAAATACAAACCGAACATAAGCAATCCGCGTACAAAGGTAAAGCAACTGCCTAAAACGCTCTCCAAAAGTCTCGCCTTTTTACTTGGGAGTCTTATCGCAGAAGGCAGCCTCGCAGCGCCAACAAAACTTGAGTTCGGGAACAGTGACGAGAGATGGATTGCGCAATTTGTCAGTGAGTGGCAACGTACGTTTCCTGATACACGACTTCATATCTTTAAAAAAGAACCATCATCCTACGGTAGGATGCCATATTATCGAATCGAAATCCATTCACTGTATGTTATTGCATTCCTCAGAAATATCGGACTTGCTCCTCATAAATCCGCGAAGCGACGTATCCCTCCCTTACTGCTTACGTCGCCAAAACATGTAGCTAAAGCATTTTTGCAAGCCTATTTTGAAGGAGACGGTTCGATAAGTAGCAGTCGAAAAATGATTGAGCTTTCCTGCATATCAAAGAGTGAGTACTTGGTACAGGACATACAAATTCTTTTAATGCGTTTTGGCATTTTAGGAACGAAGCGATTTGATCGTCATCGAGGGATGTATAAACTCTATCTTCGTGGAAGAAAAAATTATAAAGAATTTCAAAGCGCTATTGGCTTTCTTTCTGAACGAAAAAAAGAAAAACTACAACGAATTCTTGAGCAATTGGAAAAAGACAGTAGCCTTTTCGATTTCGTTCCATTCTTAAAAGACTATATCTACTCTGTTCTTGACAAAACGCTTTCCTACGACAATATTCGCGCATTTGTTTATAAACATAACTTTGACAGATACAACGGTCTTTCCCAGCACGGCCAAACAGTCAGTGCTTCTGTTATTTCTCAGTTGCAACCAGATATACGAACCTTATTTTCAAATCTTTTGGCAAATAATTATGTCTTTGACAAAATTGAAACGGTAACAAAAGGAGAGAGAAAACGTGTCTATTCGCTCAAAGTTGAGAGTGCCTGCCATTCATTTGTCGCGAACAGCTTTATTAACCACAACACAGAAGCAAAAATGGCCACAATCGCAGCCGAAATGCTTGTTGATATTGACAAAAATACCGTTGCATACGCTGATAATTTTGATGCGACATTAAAAGAGCCAGTCTTTCTTCCGGCAAAACTACCCAACCTCCTTTTGATGGGGTCTGAGGGAATTGCCGTTGGTATGGCGACAAAAATTCCACCGCATAATTTGGGTGAGGTTATTGATGCCATAATCCACATGATCGGCAAAACGACATTTACCGATAAAGTTGGTCCTGGCTCGCCGATTCAAATGACAGCAAATGTCACAGTCGATGAACTCCTAGAGTTTATTAAAGGTCCTGATTTCCCAACAGCAGGCAGCATCTATGATATCGCCGAGATACGAAATGCTTACGCCACCGGACGGGGAAAAATAACCATTCGTGGCAAAGCAGAGATTGAAGATATAGGCCAGGGAAAATCCGCAATCATTGTCACCGAGCTTCCGTACCAGGTTAACAAAGCACTGTTAGTTGCGCGTATTGCCGATCTGGCCAAAGAGAAAAAGATAGAGGGTATTTCGGACCTGCGGGACGAATCCGACCGTCGGGGGCTTCGTATTTTTATTGAACTCAAGCGCGATGCCACGCCAAAGAAAATATTAAACAATCTTTTTAAATTCACCGCTTTGCAAACAACCTTCCCCGTCAACACCGTCGCACTGGTTGACGGCACGCCGCAGACGCTTAACCTCAAAGTCATCCTTGAGGAATATCTCAAGCACCGCTATTTTGTCGTAAGGAGACGATCCGAATTTGAGCTGCAACAGGCAAAGGCGAGGCTTCATATCCTGGAGGGTCTGAAGATCGCGGTTGATCATATTGATGCGGTGATTAAAACAATCCGCGAGTCAAGAACACAGGACGATGCCAAGAAAAATTTGATGGAAAAATTCAAGCTCTCTGAGATTCAGGCAACGGCAATTTTGGATATGCAGCTTCGACGCCTTGCGGCACTTGAGAGGCAGAAGATTGAGGATGAGTTGCTGATGGTGAAAGAAACGATCGCGTATCTTGATGATCTCCTTTCGCACCCTAAAAAAATACTTGTTGTGATTAAAGACGAGTTAGAAAATCTTAAGCATAAATATACCGATCCCAGACGCACAAAGGTGTATAAGAGCAAAGTCGGCGAATTCTCGGAAGAGGATCTTATTCACAATGAGCCCACAGTCATCACCATGACACGCACAGGATATATCAAAAGACAATCCTTGAATAGTTTTCAAACGCAAAATAGGGGTGGGAAAGGTGTAACAGGTATGAAAATTAAAGAAGCGGATACGATTGCGTGTATCCGTTTTGCACAGACGCATGATAATATTCTATTTTTTACCAATAAAGGCAAAGTCTACCAGCTTCGGGCATTTGATATCGCCGAAAGCTCACGTACCAGCAAAGGAACGGCGGTTGTGAATCTGCTCAACATCGAATCAGGTGAGAAAGTCGAGTCACTTATCACCTACAGCTTGAAAAACCAGAGGGGAAAGTACGTATTTCTGACGACAAAGAAAGGGACTGTAAAGAAATCCGCACTGGCGGAATTTGAGAATATAAAGCGATCGGGCATTATTGCGATCAAGCTTGATCCTCAGGATGAGTTGGCATGGAGCAATCTGACGAGCGGGGAGGCTGATGTCTTTATCGTCACACGAGACGGGAAGGTTATCCGCTTCCATGAAAAATCAGTCAGACCCATGGGTCGGGCAACGACAGGCGTGCGGGGAATAAAGCTTGTCGGCAACGATGAGGTTATCGGTATGGATGTTATAGCCAAAGGAGATAAACCGGATCTTCTCATCATTATGGAAAATGGCCTTGGCAAAAAGACAAATATTGACCTCTTCCGGGGTCAAAGCAGGGCAGGACAGGGTATTAAAGTGGCAAAAGTGACTGATAAGACAGGAAAAGTTGTTATTGCGCAGATTATCCCCCACAACGCACAAGAAGTTATCATAACATCAAAAAAAGGCCAGGTCGTGAAGCTTGCCATATCGTCAGTACCCAAGCTTTCGCGCGATACACAAGGCGTCATCCTCATGCGCTTCTCAGACAAATCAGACAAAGTTGCATCCGCAACGTGTGTTGAGAGAAGCTAATCCCTTGCCCCAATAGTTTTTTGAACAAACTTATCATCTACACAGTATGCATGAGACAGACAATCATCGACAATTTGGCAATAGAGAACAAGCTACTTTCCCTATTGATACCTTAACGAACGATGTTGATTTACAAATTCTCTACAGAAGTATTGCCTCTGGTATTGTTAGCATATCTCCTGATGGACGAATAAAGGTTGACATGCGCATTTCTCCAAAGACTATCCAACCATTAAAAACAGAAGCATATTCACAAGCGTCGAAAATAACGTGGTTACCTGAGGTTGTTCCCCCTCCAGATTTCGACTGGGAAGGGGAAGCAAAAAAAGCGTTGAGAGAAACTATACGAATCATCGATAATAGTGGATTAGTTGACAAAGACATATTAGTTGACGCGGGAAAAATTGCTGGACCTGGAAATATAAAGATTGTTGAGGGAGATACGGTTGCTGCTTCGCTTGATCCACGAAGATACGAGCTTTCTGTCGCGGTCTCGCACGGAGGAAGAATATCGCCTATGCCTGTCCCCCCATCAAAGGACGTACGGGATCGTTTTATCGCACTAACAGTTGACAAAAACCTAATGGTACTATACGCACGGTCAATTGTTCAGAGCATGCAGCTTGCCGATATACGAACAAACGACACGCAGACACTACAAATAGCTCTTTTTTCTGCATTAGCCCATGAGTACGGACACGCACTACTACACGCTCTTGAAGCAAATAATGAGGACACATTGCAAAAAATTATTAGACATAACAATGAAGCAGGAAAATGGGGGACTTTGGAAGATCTACGGAAAGAGGATGAAGATATCCATACAGAGCATTTTGCTCGTGGTATCAGTGCATTTGTTATGAGAACGGCATTTCGGGATCTATTTGGGCTTTCCGAAGATTTGATACATACGTATTTCTCAGTAACCGCACAACATCAAGAAAATTGGCTGGCAGCAGTGAAAAGCATGCTTGATCTTGGAGAAGAAAAAGGATTTTTACTCGAAGACGTTATCGAAGCAGATGAATTATTAAAGAAAAAAATAGGCAGAGGGAAAGATCCTGATATGGTTGCTCGGACCGGGTTTCGCCCGGCTCTCGAGTATTGGCTGCCTCCGTATTCACCCGAGGAGTTATTTATTATGTGCTTTCGGTAAACAACATCGAAAAGTGGAGTGTTATAATACGATGTATGAGAATCGACGGGCGGGAAATTGCCTCAAACATCTATGACGACCTCAAAAAACGAGTGGCATCATTGAAGAAAAAACATATCACCCCGCATCTGGCAGTTATTTTAGTCGGTAACGATCCTGCATCCCATGCGTATGTCAATCAGAAGCAAAAAAGAGGGGAAGAAATCGGCATGTTGGTAACAGTCCATATGTATGCAGAAGACGTAACAACCGAACAGCTATTACGGGAAATCCTCATGCTTAATCAGGATCCTCTAACGCATGGTATAATTGTCCAGCAGCCCCTGCCTCTGCAGATTGATGCCAAACAGTTAATAAACACAATCGATCCGAAAAAAGACGTCGACGGCTTCCACAAAGATTCACTTTTTACTCCGCCCATCACCGAAGCAGCAATACGGGCCCTCGAAGGGGTTTATTTTTCGAGCGGAGTCGAGAAAAATAGTTCTCGACTCGCTAGCGCTCGCTC
>CAZTFV010000026.1:0-16144 GCA_964613075.1 uncultured Gammaproteobacteria bacterium
GCCTGTATTAGCTTGTCTTCAGAAATGTCACTGTCTTCAGTAATATGCGTATATCTAAGTAAATAATATCGAACAACATCAACTCCATATTTTTCCACCCAGTCTGTTGGTCTTACTACATTTCCCAATGATTTGCTTATTTTTTGTCCATTAAGATTTAAGAATCCATTTACCAGGATTGTTTTAGGTAGTTCTATTTCTGCAGATTTCAGTATTGCAGGCCAGAGTAAAGAGTGCCATCTTAAATTATCCTTACCTAATATATGAATATCAGCTGGCCAAAATTTTTTGAATAAGTTTTTATTATCAAGGAGTCCTACGCCAGTTAAATAATTAGTCAAAGCGTCAAACCATACATACATAACTTGTTCTGTTTCACCAGGAATAGATACTCCCCAAGTAAAATTGGAACGAGAAATTGGTATATCTTCTATATTTTTTGCAAACTCCAGCATCTCATTTGCACGATGCTTAGGAAAAATAAAATTAGGATTACTTTTAATATGATTAATGAGAAAATCTTTGTATTTAGTCCATCTAAAAAAATAGTTTTGCTCCGTAACTTTTTTAACCTCCAGATTAGGGTGGAACTGACATTTTCCATTTACCAAATCCTCTTCTTTGTAATAAGCCTCACATCCTTCACAATAAAGACCTGAGTATTCCCCCAAATATATATCTCCTGACCTTTTGACTCGTTCCCAAATTTCTTGCGCCACCTTAGTATGGTCAGAATCAGTAGTTCGTATGAATCTGTTGTAGGAGATATTTAGAGCATCCTGTTGTTTTTGATCGGAGTCTGAGATTTTTTTTACTAATTCTTTTGGTGATATCCCTTCTTTTTGCGCCGCCTTCTCTGCCTTTTGTCCATATTCATCTGTCCCTGTAAGAAAGAATACGTTTTCTTCACCAAGGATACCTCTGTAATAGCGGGCTAGAACATCTGCAGCAATCTTTTGGAAAGCGTGCCCAATGTGAATTGTATCATTTACGTAATCAATTGCAGTTGTTATATAAAACTTCGACATACTTACAATATTTTGACGGTAGATAGTAGAAGATAGAAAATGGTAGTCGAGGATAGAAAATCGAAAATAGAAATCAATCATCTACCTTCTATCTTCCAAACCTACCTTCTATTTTCTATCATCTATCGTCTTTATTTTACAAGCTAGATTGTAACAGACAGCAGCTTCAGGCACAAGCCACGTTCAGTTGACATGAACGTGGCAAGCTACGGTTGGCGTTGGCGGGAGAAGAGTAGGCCAAGCGTTATGAAAAGGCCGATAAGGATAATGAGAAAGAATGGATGGGTTAGGTGGTTAATGCGAAGGAGAAGATAGGCAAGCGTGAAGAATGCAAGGAGGAAGCCACGCATTTTGTTATTTGAGAGATAGGTTGTGGCAGAGAAGATAAATACAGTGGTTAGAAAAAGAAAGAGTAATATACTTGGTATTTGAAGGTCTAAGAGAATAAGTGGTTGAGATGGAGAGATTATGATAACAAGATATATCAAAGCGGCAAGTGAGACAAGAGAAAGAGGAATAAATTTAAGCGACCGTTTTCTTCGCATACGCTATGAATAGTGTATCAGAAGAGATTTATATTTGAGAAAATTTTCAAACTAAGACTTGACATCCCTCTGGCAGTCGTGGTAGGATACTGCTAATTATATGCAGAATCTAACACAGCGACAAATCGAAATCCTCAGAGCGATTATTGAAGAATATATCGAGACTGCAGAGGCGGTGGGTTCTGAGACTTTGGAGAAAAAGCACAATCTTTCCTCATCTCCGGCGACGATCCGCAATGAAATGGTACGACTTTCAGAGCTTGGGTATATAAGAAAACTCCATTCCTCAGCAGGGCGCGTTCCGACCCCAATTGGTATGAAATTCTACGTCAAGCAGCTGATGAAAGAAAAAGAGCTGTCTGTCGTTGAGGAAGTGGCTTTGAAAGAAAAAGTATGGGATTACCGGGATAAGACGCAGCGGTTTTTACGCGAAGCAGTACGGCTTTTGGCAGAAAGAACGCATGCTTTGGCTATTGCGACAACCAACAAGGGAGATTTTTATTGCGCAGGGTACGCCAATATTTTGGATATGCCTGAGTTTTATGATATTGATGTGACAAAGACACTTTTGGGTGCAATTGATGAGTACGATTGCTTTCAGAGCATTTTTGAAAGCACTGAAGATGATGAGGATATTCATGTCCTGATCGGGGATGAGTTGGGATCACGGATGCGTGGACAGTACGGATTTGTCTTTACCCATTACCAGACGCCGGCGCAGCTATCCGGTGAGATCGGCGTGATCGGGCCGGTAAGACTTAATTATACGGCTGTTGTTCCGACAGTTAGGTATTTTGGTGATTTGATTGAAACAGTGGCGAGAGGATGGTAATAAAGAATTTAGAGTTTAGAATTGTGAATTAAGAATAAAATGATGGATAAGAATGGAAAAAAGGAAGAGGCAATAGAAAAGGAGGTAGGGGAGTCAAAAGAGACGAAAGAGCCGAAGGAGACAAAGGAGATAGGGAGTGAGCGTGAAGAGTGGAAAGAGAAAGCGAAGGAGTGGGAGGAAAAGTACAAGCGGGCGCTTGCAGATTACCATAATCTGGTAAAGCGGATGCAGGATGAGAAGGCAGATTTGGGGCATTTTGCGAATAAAGAGTTGCTGTTGAGATTGCTTCCGGTTCTTGATACACTGATTCTTGCAAGGCAGCATTCGCAAGATCAGACTTTGGCGGTAACGACACAGCAGTTTTTAGATGTTCTGAGAGACGAAGGTGTAGAGAAAATAAAAACAAAAAATCAGGACTTTGATCCGCACCTGATGGAAGCGATTGATACATTAGATGCTTCGACAGGCTCAGGACAAGAAGGGAAAGTTGTTGAGGAGGTGCGCGCCGGGTATACATTACATGATAGACTGTTGCGACCGGCACAGGTGAGGGTAGGGAAGAAGAAGTCCTAAGTCCTAAGTTATAAGTTATAAGTAAAAACAAAATTGACTTAGGACTTAAGACTTATAACTTGTGACTTTCCTGAAGGGAAATAATTATGGCTAAAATTATCGGTATTGACTTAGGGACGACAAATTCAGCCATGGCGGTGATGGAAGGTGGAGCGCCGAAGGTGATCCATTCTGCCGAGGGCCGCAACGTTATTCCGTCGGTTGTGGATCCGATTTCACATATTGTGGGCGATGTGGCAAAACGCCAGATGGTTTTAAAACCCAAGCGCACCGTTTACTCGGTGAAGCGTTTGATGGGCAAGAAATTCCATGATAAAACCGTCCAGGAAGATCTTAAGTGGCTTCCGTACACTGTCAAAGCCGGGCGTGATGACATGGCGATTGTTGAGGTAGAGGGAAAGACCTTCACTCCACAAGAAATATCAGCGATGATTCTGCAAAAAATAAAAACCGATGCTGAAGCGTACCTCGGACAGAAAGTCACAGAAGCGGTAATTACAGTCCCCGCGTATTTTGATGATAGTCAAAGGCAGGCGACCAAGCAGGCCGGAGAAATTGCCGGATTTGATGTCAAGCGAATCATAAACGAGCCAACAGCCGCTGCTTTGGCCTACGGCCTAGACAAGAAAAATGCCCATACCATTGCTGTCTATGATTTAGGAGGCGGTACATTTGATATTTCAATATTGGAGCTAGGGGAGGGAGTCTATGAAGTAAAGTCCACAAATGGCGATACGCATTTGGGTGGGGATAATTTTGATCAGGTGATCATAGACTACATTGCTTCGGAGTTCAAAAAAGAATATAATGTCGATCTTCGCAAAGATCCGCAAGCACTCCAGCGCTTGAGAGAATCGGCAGAAAAAGCAAAAATCGAGCTTTCCTCCACACAGGAAGCACAAATCAACCAGCCGTTTATCACGCAAGGTAAAGACGGTCCCTTGCATCTGACAATGACCTTGACCCGTGCCAAGCTTGAGCAACTTGTGGATGAACTTATTCAAAAAACATTAAAGCCAGTTGAGCAAGCTATAAAAGATGCAGGCATTAAAGCATCAGATGTCAATGAAGTTGTTTTAGTTGGTGGCATGACACGCATGCCAAAGATCGTTGAGACTGTCACTAAATTCTTTGGCAAAGAGCCCAATAAATCGGTGAATCCTGATGAAGTTGTCGCAGTCGGAGCGGCAATACAAGGCGGCGTTCTGGGTGGAGAGGTAAAAGACGTATTACTCCTGGACGTGACGCCATTAACGCTTGGTCTTGAAACGCTCGGTAGCGTCTCAACGCCACTAATTCAGCGCAACACAACAATCCCGACAGCAAAATCACAGGTTTTCTCAACAGCGGCTGATAATCAGACGCAGGTTGAGATTAATGTCTTGCAAGGCGAGCGGCCGATGGCAACTGACAATAAATCGCTCGGTAGATTTATTCTGGATGGTATCCCGCCTGCGCCTAGGGGTATGCCGCAAGTTGAAGTAACCTTTGATATCGATGCGAACGGTATCTTGCATGTAAAGGCGCAGGATAAAGCGACCGGAAAAGAGCAAAGTATTAAGATTACCGGCTCAACAGGGCTTACAAAAGAAGAAGTCGAGAAAATGACCAAGGATGCTGAGTTGCATGCTCAGGAAGACCAGGAGAAGAAAGAAAAAATTGAGGCACGCAATCACGCCGATGCACTGATCTTTACGGCAGAAAAAGCACTCAAAGATGCAGGGGACAAAGTACCTGCAGAGGTAAAAACAGAAGTTGAAGAAAAAATAAAAGCATTGAAAGATATTCTTGATTCTGGTGCTAAAGAAGATTTGGAGGCAAAGAGCAAAGAATTATCAGAGTCGTTGCAAAAAATCGGCCAGGCTGCGTATCAACAGGGACAACAAGCGCAAACGCAAGAAGAGATTGAGACGGAAGAAAAAGAAGGAAAGTCAGAGGGGAAAGAGCAGAAAAAAGACAAGAACGAACCGGTTGAGGGGGAAGTCGTTGAGTAAAAGTTATAAGTTATAAGTCCTAAGTTATAAGTTAACCTCGGATTGTCCGAGGTTTTTGCTAAAATACGAATTATGGCTACAAATACTGATTATTATTCAATCCTTGGAATTAGTAAGACTGCGACGGCTGATGAGATAAAGAAAGCTTACCGGAAATTGGCGCTTCAGTACCATCCGGATCGAAATAGAACAAAAGAGGCTGAGCAGAAGTTTAAAGAAGTGACAAAAGCCTATGAGGTTTTGGGGGATCCGCAAAAGCGGCAGACTTATGACCAATTTGGTGCTGCTGCATTTGAGCAGGGTGCAGGGCAGGGGCCATTCGACGGACCCTTTGGTGGGTTTGGAGGGCCCTTCGGCGGTGCTCAGGGTGAACAGCAATCAGGCCGCTACGGTCCATTTACCTATACCTACTCAACTGGCGGTAATGCTGATTTTGGTGGATTCTCAGACCCTTTTGAAATCTTTGAGCAATTCTTCGGCGGCGGGTCGCCATTTGGCGCTCGCCAAAGGCGTTCAATTTACTCGCTTACAATTTCATTTGATGAGGCTGTTCATGGTACGGAAAAAACAGTGACGATTGAAGGAAAAAGTCAGAAGATAAAAATTCCTGCAGGCGTTGATAGCGGATCGCGGATACGCTTCGGAGAGTATGATGTGCTTATCACTGTTTCACCCTCGCAAAAATTTCACAGAGAGGGAGCGGATATTATTATTGAACAACCGATTTCTTTTTCACAAGCGGCTTTGGGAACAGAGATAAGCGTTGAAACAATTCATGGCCCGGTGACGCTTCGAATTCCCTCCGGAACGCAACCTGAAACGCTTTTTCGGCTCAGAGGGAAAGGCGTGCCACGAGTTCGGGGCGGAGGCAATGGCGATCAGTACGTGAGGATGAAAATACAGGTGCCAAAGACATTGACCAAGCGGCAAAAAGAACTCCTTGAAGAGTTTGAGACAGAGAGTAAGGCGAAGAAGAGCTGGTTCTAAGCCTCATAAATATTGTCTTTCCCACCCCCATATGCTAGTGTTAAGATATGGCCTGCCCAAAAGGAGAGGTGAATATCTCCGATATCGGGTGCGTTCCGCAGGATCCAGCAGGATTTGCACAAAAGTTTTATGGAATCGGCTTGGGACTGATTGGCGGCGTTGCAGTGCTTTTTTTGATTTACGGAGCGTATACTATCCTGACATCGCAAGGGAGCCCGGAGCAGCTTAATAAAGGCAAAAGCTATATTTTTTATGCGATTGCGGGGGTGCTTTTGGCAATATTCGGGTATGTTTTTATCGAGGTTGTTGCGATAGATATTTTGCATATTCCAGGATTCAAACGATAAACATTTATGAGAAAGTTTCTGCCCGTTTTCTTGTTCGTTTTTTGCTTGGCGTTTGTTGTTTCAACGCTTCAGCCTGTTTTCGCCCAGCGTGATACGGGAAGCCCTATTGCTACCCCTACGCCAATTCCTGTTGGAGAACCAAAACCCGGTATCACAACAGGCCCAATTGTAAACCCCGGGCCGCAGCCCATTCCCGATGACACCTGGGTGCAGGATAAAGAAGTGACCTTTACCGGAAAAAATGCAGCGCGGGCGGGGCTTTTGCTTAACTGGGTACTTCGCGACTACAAGTGGATGCATCTTGATAAAAAGAACAAAAATCCGATTGAGAATTTCTGGAAGAAAATTCGCAATATTGTCTATGAGCTCTTGGCCCTTTTTGTCATTGTAACGGCTTTCATTTTGATTACGACGCGGGGGCGAAGCATAAAAGCGATGCGTTTTATCCCCCGGTTTATATTGGTTGTTCTTCTTATCACCTTTTCTTTTGCGCTTATTCAGCTTATGTATGAAGCAACGGATGTCATTCAAGGGTATTTCTTAAAAAGCAAAGACAATGGCTTCTGTCCGCCTGATTGTATTTCACAGCAGGATCTGCTTTTTGTCGGATGGGATTACCTGCCGTTTTTTGGCATCAGACGGTATGGTGAGCAATTTGAAGAGTCAGCCTTTATCTCGCTTCTTTTGGTGAAACTGACGGCACTTACCTACTACGTGATGGTAGGCGTGCTTCTTATCCGTAAAATCATTCTCTGGTTTTTCATTATCATCTCACCTATTTTCCCGTTGTTGCTTTTGTATTACCCTGTCAGAAATACGGCAAAAATATGGCTTGGTGAATTTTTCCGTTGGCTTCTCTACGCGCCGCTTTTTGCAATATTCCTAGGAGGTTTGGTATCGCTGTGGGGATCAAGTATCCCCATGAACTTTGATTTCAGCAAAGTCCATAAAGTAAAACAGATTATTTTCCCAACAGCAATAAATATTTTGATCGGCGGGCCAAAGCAGCTTGTTAACCTTACCAATAGCGTTAATCTGGAAGATACCTTTGCCTTGTATCTTGTTGCCTTGTTGATGCTATGGGGTGTTATTATCGTCCCTTGGATTCTGCTTCAGATATTTTTGGACTATGCTTTCTCGTATAACTACACAGAGAATCCGGTATTTAGGCAGCTTTTGCCGTTCTTGGGTAACAAACCGCCTTCCCCACCGCCTACTCCGCCTCCCGGCTCAACCGGCACGGCGCGGGCACTGCCATTTAAAGACTTTATCGTTCCTCAGATGCCACGAACAACCGGTATGGCAAAACAGATCCCGGTAGAGCAGCGGATACAGCAGCCTGTACGTGTTCCGCTGTCTGTTGATAAACATATAAACCAGGAAATTTTGCGCCTGACCAATCTTTCAGTTCCGACGATGAGGGATATTGCACGGTATGAGTCATCCCTAATGTCAAGAGATATCACGAAGAGAACTGAGATTACTCAGATAAAAGATCAACTTAATATTATTGCTAATCCAACAAGCGTTGCCGCAAATACAATTCGTGACAGGCTGACGCAGGAGAGTAAAGCGGGCAATGCATTGGCGAATTCTATTTTGACTGCTGCGACGAGCAGCGTGCGGCTTGCCAATTTGCCAGCCCTCCCGATCACAACACAGCAGATAACCAATATTATTCAGCACATTGCTAAGCCTGAAACTGTCTCAAATCCAGTTGAGAGACAAAAAATAATTGCTATTAAGGATAAATTGACCCAGGAAAGCAAAGCGGGTAACCAGCTGGCTGTTGTTATTATTAATGCGACAAAATCAGAACCTACTGAAACTACAGCCCGAAATGTTGCTGAAAAACTAAAAGAGGCAAAAGGCAAAGGTGATCCCTTGGCAAAGGCAGTATCAGATGCGATGGCGCCCTCAGCTCCTTCCTCGCTGCCGAATATCAATCGTATCCAGCAGGTGAGTCTTGATGATTATGAGGCAGTGAAGAAAATGTGGAGCGAGAATTACCACAACATGGATGTGCCGCAGACAATAAGCGGGACGCAGGATCGGAAAGCTTGGGTCAGAGAGGATGTACGGAAAATAAGCGATACGATTAATTTGCTTTCATCAACTGACCCAAGACAGGTTGAGGAGGGTATGCAGGAGGTTTCAAATATTCTTCCCTTCCTCTTGATGGGAGGATTTTCTCAGTCGGAGATTATTGCGTATTTGAAAGCAAAGCAAGAGGCGGGCAAATCGGTTCTGGAAGTGCTTGAGAAAACACAGCAGGATGAGGAGGCGATGGTTGAGACACAGAAACGTACGACGCAGAAAGAAGCACATATGCAAGAGAGTATTGAGCGACCGCTTGAGGAGAATGAATTTGTGGCAAAGACCGACCAACAAGCTACCTCAACAAATCAGCCCCCTGAGGAGACGAAAAAAGAGACATAGACGATGACGTAATCGCTCAGGATTTGACAAAGAAGTTATTGTTCGAGCGTAGTCGAGAACATAACTTCTCGACTCGCTACGCTCGCTCGAAGAATATTTTGTCAAATCCTGACATATTACACGATGACATCTTGCTCTTTTTCTAAATTTAGTATTTAATAGGATGTGATAATCTGCCGACAGGCGGCAGGTCTGCCTATGTTAGGAAATTTATTCAGCCAAAAGAAAGACAAACAAGAAGAGTCCACCCCTTCTTTGCCACAGCAACCAGTGGTTTCCCCTGTTGGATACCCCCAACCGATGCAGCCAATTGCCGGCATGGTGTCCCCACAAATGCCACCAGCAGATTTAGTCGGATCAAAAATGAATCCGGCGTTGCGACAGAATCTGTCTGCGCTTTCCCATCTTGACGCGCGGGCGACCCAGGTACTGCATCACGCGCAGCAGGAGGCGGCAAAAATCAGGCAACAGCATATTGAGCCTGAGCAGCTTTTACTGGGATTGCTCTATGACGAGGGAATCTTTAAGCTTTTTGAAGAATTTGCTGTTGACATTAATACATTAACCCGGGAAATTCAGAGTAAGCAGCAGGTTGGTAACTACATGGGGCAACCCACACTCTCCAATACGACGCAGCAGATTTTTGAACAAGCCTACCGGGACGCAAAGAAACGGGGAGCGAATTTTGTCACGCCCGAGGATTTACTGGTAATACTTTTTGCCGGAAATATAAAGACCGCAGCATTCTTGCAGCAGCAGGGGATTAAAAAAGAACAGGTGATGGAGAAATTGCAAAAATCACCTGAGTACATAAGCAGCAAAAAATCAGTGCTTGACCAATACGGCGTTGATCTGACGCAAGAAGCCAAAGACGGAAAGTTAGATCCTATCACCGGGCGGGACAAAGAGATTGAGCGGTTGGTGCATATCCTGCTTCGCAGGACAAAGAACAACCCGATTATTATCGGTGAAGCGGGCGTTGGAAAGACTGCCATCATTGAGGGATTGGCACAGCAAATTGTAAAAGGCAATGTCCCAAAAGACTTACAAGGCAGACGAATTATTCAGCTTGATCTTTCTTCGCTTGTTGCAGGCGCATCGCATCGGGGAGAATTTGAGGAGCGATTGCGCAGTGTTATTAAAGAGGCGATGGCAGCAAGTGGTCAGATTATTCTTTTTGTCGATGAGATCCATACGGTTATGGGGGCCGGAGATGAAGGCGGGGCTATGGATGCATCCAACATAATAAAGCCTTATCTGGCTCGCGGACAATTGCAGATAATCGGTACGACTACGACGACTGAGTATCGCAAGCACTTTGAGAAAGATAAGGCATTTGAACGGCGTTTCCAGCCGATTCTCTGTGAAGAGCCGAGTGAAGAAAAAGCAATAAAAATGCTTGAGATTCTCAAGCCGAAGTATGAGGAATTCCATGGTGTAGTCATCACAGAAGGAGCGATTGAAGCTGCGGTAAAGCTATCGAAAAAATACATCGGCGAGCGATATTTGCCGGATAAAGCAGTTGATTTGCTTGATGAGGCGGCAGCTGAGGTAAAGTTGGCGTATGGCGGGGAGTCAGCGATACCAAAAACCCAAGAACCTGAAGGGTCTTCTGCTTCTACCCCCAATCTCCCTAATCACTCTGATTCCCAAAATCGTCCTACTGGTAACGAAGTAAGAAAGACAGATATTGAGAAAGTGGTAAGCGCATGGACAGGAATCCCTATCACAAAATTAACTGAGGATGAGGGTCAGAAACTTTTGCAGCTTGAGGAACGGATTCATCAGCGGCTTATTGATCAGGAAGAAGCGGTCAGAGCAGTGGCTGAGGCGGTCAGACGTGGGAGGATTGGTTTGGCAGCTGCAAATCGACCGATTGCATCATTTATTTTCTTAGGTCCAACAGGTATAGGTAAAACGGAACTGGCAAAGACGCTGGCCGAGATACTTTTTGGTAGGGATGATGCGATGGTGCGGCTTGACATGTCAGAGTACATGGAAAAGCACGAGGTAGCAAAGCTGATCGGCGCGCCTCCTGGCTACGTGGGATACGAAGAGGGTGGGCAGTTGACTGAAGCTGTTCGGGCAAAGCCTTACTCGATCGTCCTTTTTGATGAGGTAGAAAAAGCGCATCCTGATGTGTTTAACATGCTTTTACAACTTCTTGAGGATGGGAGGCTGACTGATAACAAAGGGAATACAATTTCTTTCCGCAATACTATTGTCATCTGTACTTCAAATATCGGAAGCATTGTTATCCAGCAGAAATTGAGTGAGCAGAATACAGGAGTGAAAAAGACAAAAGAGCAGTTCGATAAAGAATTTTTAGAGCTTGAAAAGCTGGTGCAGGATGAATTGCATAAATTCTTCAGACCTGAGCTTTTGAATCGTTTTGATGATACCGTAATCTTTAAACCCTTGCGTCCTTCGGATATGCTGCAGATTACCAAGCTTGGTATTCAAAAGACCGGGAAGCTCTTGCAAGAGCAAGGATATACGCTTCAGATCACCGATAAGGCTGTGGCGCAATTGGCAGAAGAGGGGTATGATCCTGTGTATGGAGCAAGACCGCTCAGGCGGCTTATCCAGACAGCAATTGAGAATCCGATTGCCTTGCAGTTGATCAGCAAGAAATTTGTTCCGGGAGATACAATTATCATCGATTATGACGCAACGAAGAACGAGTATGTATTTAACAAAGGAGAGAAGAAGGAAGAGACAAAGGGGGCACAAGGTGTAGAGGGAGTGCAACCTGACGAAACTCAGCCACAAGCACCAGGTAATGCTGGGCAGGGACAGCAACTACCAACAGACTCATCCGCTATGCAACAACAGATTCCAAGTCAGCAGCCACAGGCTTCTCCTCCACAGCAGCCTGGTATGCCAGATCCGAATATGATGGCAATGCAGAACATGCAGCAACAGGCAATGGGTATGACGCCTGAACAGGCAGCTGTTCCACAGACTTCTCCCAATGGCATGATCCAGCCGGGCTTTGATGTGAGTCAAGTAATCGATCCACAGCAAATGCCTCCTCCCCCACCAGCAGCGGAGACGGGGACAGGTATTCCGATGAGTAGTAGCTTCGCCACAGCCCTCGCCGGCCTCAAAGATTCAGAATAATTTGTATTTTCTCCTCCCCCTCCTTTATACTTGAATAGATCACGAGTTTCGCACTTATGATGGGTTTTATACAAAGCTTTCGTACATTTGTCATCCTGAACTTGATTCAGGATCCTATTAAGATTCCGAAACTAGTTCGGAATGACAAGTACGAAACTCGTGTAGATATTGTTCGAGCTTGTCGAGAACTATTCTTCTGAAACTTCTCGATTCGCTACGCTCACTCGAAGAATAATATGACTGCCTATTTATTACTGCCATTTGCCCTTCTTAAATTTTGGTATTTTGAGGCGCCGTTTGGCATCCTGCAATTGTTTGACTCATTAAATCGCGCATTTTTGCAGCTTTTTTCACTTTTCTTGCTTGTCAAGACCTTTTTCAAACCGCTGAAGAATGAATACCGGAAAGGGTTGGTAGGATTCTCAATCGGTATGGGCATGGTTGTCAAAACGTGTATTATAATAGCCGATTTGTTTTTATTCAGTCTCTTATTGGTATTTGAACTTTTTATACTCCTTCTTTTCCTGACATTCCCTGTATTAACGTTTGTTATTTTGTTTCTCTGAGTTGACAAGGATACTCCTTGTGTAAGGAGTATCCTTGCAAAAGGCATGAATATCGAATACGCAAGAGTTCATTATTTTTATCGATCCGGATTTTTTCGGGCGATTCGGGTAACTGTCTTTCTGTTGCTTTGTGCGTTCGTGTTTTTTGAGGTACTTGAGGGACTTTTTCCAAAAATACCGCTTTTTCTTCTCAACCTTTTTCTCATGATTGAGATCTTTATGGATTTTAAAATCGGTAGAACAAAGCCATCAGTAAAGGTGTCTGATGCAAAAGAGAACGATTTTCTATCAGCAATGACGCTTCCAGCGCTTGAGACCTACGTTGCGCAAAGTACAACAGAAGCGTTTATCCATGCGTTAATGCGGTTTGAAAATGTTCGATTTATCCTTGAGAAAGCCGCTATTGAGGGCAAGGAAATTGCGGTACAACAAGGTACAAAAGATGCGATATGCACATATGCCGCAAGGCTCGCGAGAGAGCTGCATGGGACCTACATCACGACCATGGATTTATTTGCTGCATACCTTTTATTGACGGAAGATACAACAAAGCTTCTTTTTTCAAAAGAGCTCAAACCACAAGAGTTTGTGCATATCCTTTACTGGGCGCGAGTACAGTATCCGCATGAGGAGCAACCTGTCAAACCCCTCGTGCATTTCTCAGGTGAGGGGTTGGGTGAGTTACTTGTTTTTGGCTGGACGCCTGAAACAAAGAACTATACGGTTGACTGGACATATACTGCGCTTGAGGGGCGGCCGCACGCAATAGGTAGATCAGATGGGTATAAAGCGCTTCTTGAAGGATTGCTGAAAGGAGAAAATAACAATGTCTTGTTGGTTGGTGATCCTGGTGTTGGCAAGGAAAGTCTTTTGACAACACTCATTCACGACAGCTTCGCCGGCAAACTACCATCCCCTCTTAATCACAAGCGAGTTTTGGAGTTAATGCTAGGTAGCCTTATCGCCGGTGCGTCTGATCGGGGACAATTGGAGGCACGGGTTGAGACAATTATTGCTGAGATTTCTCATGCAGGAAATATTATTCTCTATATCCCTGATTTTCAGAATATTTTGGGCAGCGCGTCTTTCAGTCTTAACATTGGGGACGCGTTACTGCCCTATATAAAAGGAGGGCGATTGCCGATTGTTGCCTGCGTGACGAGGGGTAATTATAAAGTATACGTTGAGCAAAATCCCATTCTTGAAGCGTTTACAGTTGTTGTACTTGAAGTACCGGATAAAGATACGGCGATTCGGATGCTGCTTGAGAAAACAGAGGAAATTGAGCGGGTTTATGGGGTGAGTATCTCGTATAAAAGTGTGGTTGCCGCAGTTGAGCATGCACATACGTATCTTCAAGATGCCGTCTTGCCAGGTAGCGCTGTGACGCTTCTTACCGATACTGCCAATACGCTTTCTCTTTCCGGTGCACGTGTTCCAACGCAAGGTAAGAGAAAAGTGCTGACTGCGGAGGCGATTCTTTCGGAAGTGGAGGGAAAAACACATGTTGCCGTGGGGCAGCCAAATGAAACGGAGACTGAGCTTTTGCTGCATCTTGAGGAGTATCTGCATCAGCGAGTGATCGGGCAGGATATAGCGATTGCAGCTATTGCTGAGGCTATGCGGCGCGTAAGAAGCGGATTGGGATCAAATAGTAAGCCTACGTCTTTTCTTTTTTTAGGCCCAACGGGTGTTGGAAAGACGGAGACGGCAAAGGCGCTTGCAGCCTTGTATTTCGGCGGAGAAGAGAAGATTCTTCGTTTTGACATGAGTGAGTTTGTGGGCGATGAAGGGATGCGGCGGCTTTTGGGAGCGGCCCCAGGAGAGGGGTCAGAGCGAGGAGAGTTGACAGACAAAATGCATGACCATCCCTTCTCGCTTGTGCTTTTGGATGAATTTGAAAAAGCAGACCCAAGAATTCTTGACCTTTTTCTGCAGATTCTGGATGATGGGAGATTGACTGACAATAAAGGAAAGACAGTGTCGTTTGCGAATGCGATTATTATCGCGACATCCAACGCGGGATCAGAGTTTATCCGCGAAATGTTGCATACCGGACGAGAGCAGAAGGATTTCCATGCACAACTGTTGGAGTACTTACAATTACAGCACTTATTCAAACCTGAGCTTTTGAACAGATTTGACGCGATTGTGACATTCAAACCGTTAGACGATATGCAGGTGCAGCAGGTTACCCGATTGTTGCTTTCTGCTCTTGTGGCAACGCTTAAGGAACAGGATATAACTTTGGTCGCTTCCGATGATGTGATTGCTCATATTGCTTCGAGGGGGTTTGATAAGCAATTTGGCGCACGACCGCTGCGGCGATATATTCAGGATACAATCGAGGACGCGATTGCGAAGAAGAAGCTTGCGAATGAGATCCAAAGAGGCAATACAGTGACTGTTTCCATAGATGCAACCGGAGCGTTACAGTATGGCGTACAGCAATAATAATTTTGATGCTAGACTCTAGAAACTAGAGGTTAGAATTTGATGTTAGAAGTTAGAGGCTTGATCTATCTTCTAATTTCAAACCTCAAGATACGTTCATGAAACTGAACGTATCAAGATCCAGCTTCAAGATTCCAGCGTCTAATCTCAAATACTATGATTTTTCAGAATCTGAAACAACTAATGTTTAGTTTTTCCAACTTGAAAGGGAAGGGGGAGATTTATGTGGTCTCAATTCTTGGAGTAATTATTCTGGGGTCTGCATTTCTGGTCGGAGGGATGTTCCCCGACCTGAATCAGGTGACCAATCCACTTGATTCATTCACGCCCAAGGAGAAAAAAGGAAATAAAAATAACGGAGCAGTACAGCTTATACAACTGGATGCAAAGAAAAACCCCAGAAACAATAATCAAAACAACAACCAGAATAATCAGAATCGCTCAAATCCTCCGGCCTGCCAGAATAACGGCGCCATAGCTTTGCTTATTGATCTTTCGGCCTCCATGCAGGCGAGTAATAAAATGACCAAGTTGAAGAATGCGCTGAAAAGTTTTTCAAACGATTTATCCAATACAACATTTGTTGGTATGTATACCTTTGCCAGTCCGAATGTCGGAGATAAAAATGTTGGGACGCCTGAGAAAGAACCGAAGCAGCGGCTTCCTTTTGGTAAGTTCAATAAAGGCTCTTTTGATAGAGCAGTTGGTCAATTAAAACCATATGTAAAACCGCCTGCAGACGGAGCAACATATATGCGGGATGGATTGGAATATGTGTCGCAAAAAATAAGTCAGGCAAAAGACGATAATCCGGGTAAACGATTCAGCCTTATTTTTATCTCAGACGGCGTGCCTGAGCTTATTGAGTGTGTTGAATCGCATATGCCAAACGGTGTGTGTCAGCCGGATAGGAACTATGATTATACCCAAGATCCAACGCTTGATCCAAATGTTGCAAGTCAGATAAAAAATTCCGGAGTCACTATTTATTCGATTGCAATTTTTGATCCAAGCGATCTTATTGTTACGCCAAAATTGAAACAAATTATGCAAACAATAGCAGGTTCAAACGATCCATTAACTTCTCAACAACAATTATATTTTGAATCAGCAAATGGAGATGATCTTGCCGTAAAATATCAGCAAATAAGCTCCATTGTCTGCAAGTAACACAACGTCTTGGGTTGATCGGTAGCTTCGCATCTGTTATACTTAGGAGCATTATGCCGGCAATACAACGCAGTGAATTTGCTTTA
>CAZTFV010000027.1:0-15569 GCA_964613075.1 uncultured Gammaproteobacteria bacterium
CCCAGCCAGAGGCTTGAGGTGACAAAGACATTGCGCAAGGGCATTTGCTTGATCAATTTTTCCTGCTCCGTTGCCCGCTCTTCCAATTTTCGCAAAAAATCACGTTCGTCCATATATTTATTGTCATCCTGAATTCATTTCAGGATCTGATCTATAGATTCCGAAACAAGTTCGGAATGACAAGCGCTGATCAGGATGACACGGGATATTTCTTTTTGAATTGAATCCGCGCTCGGAAAAGTAGAGATTCTGTTGCTTTAAAAGATAGGTTAAGAATAGTCGCAATTTCTTTCACTTTTACCCCATCTTCATAGTGAAGGCGCAATATTTTTTTGTATTGGTGAGACAGTGTATTCATCGTATTCTCAATCTTATCCCTGACTTTGTTTTTCTCAAATTGAAATTCCGGCTCTGCTATCTTCGAGGCTGCGATTTCAAGGTAGGGGACTTGGGAGAAAAGGACGGATTTTATCTTCCTTTTTCTGTAAAAATCAACTGTTTTGTTTCTCGCTATTCTGTATAACCAGGCTTGGACATTGCTTTTGTCCTTCAGAAGCGGCAAGGCATCAAGCGCATCTAAGAAAACATCATTTAAGATCTCCTGCGCATCTTCTTTTCGTGGCAAGCGGCGGGATAGATAAATATGGATTTTGGGAGCAAAATGTCGGTAAAACTCCAAAATCGCCGTTTTATCACCCTTCACCACTTTCTCAATCAAAGAGGACATTCTGTAATTATAACAAATCCGAAGCACGAATATCGAAATTCGAAACGGTTTCGGATTTCGTGCTTTGGTATTCGGGTTTCCCGTGATATAATCACGATGTAGGGGAGCTCGAGAGGGCTGAGAGTCGTCCTTCGCACAAGGCTATGGACGAGACCCTTTGAACCTGTTTGGGTAATACCAGCGTAGGGAAAATATGAGTAGCAGATCATTTGAAGCAGCTCGTGGTATTTATATTGAGCAAAAAGCAACAGACGGATACGTAAATCCATTCAAATACGCCGCAATAGTCTACAGAAATCTACAGAAACAAAGAGGTGAGGTCGTAGCTCTCGGGCGCAAGATGCTTACACTCTCAACGCGAGGATTTTTATATGAGGGAACAGAAGAAGCGTTAACTGAATTTCTGGAACGAGGAGACGATGTCAGCATATGGACAGACGAATACGCTAATAGGGTTCATTCTTCTGGTTTACTTATAAAGACGAAGAATGGCGTTATAACACCTGACATAGCGGTAGATAAATTGCCATTACTCCCTGCGTTGTATGCGCGGGCCAATAAGAGCGGTGCAGAGGCTGTTATTGTGGTTGACGACGGACTTGATGAGCTGCGTTTTGCTGCGGAGGTTGCCAAAGAAGTCTGTTCTCTCCCAGTGCAATTTGTCCTACGCGCACATGAGGAGACAGACCCATTTCCCTGGAATTTTCCCGCTCAATATCTTCCGATACGCGTTATCTATCATACCGGTGAAATGGCCAAAGTGAGAGAAAGTGTTGTTGGGAGTAGAGGTCGCACGAAGCTAATTACAGATTTTAATAGTACATTATTACATACTGCTTCCTACGAGGAAACACAGCAATTATTTGCTTCTTTCAGCCTCAACGGAAATATGGCTTCCCGCGAATGATTTCCTGAGTTTTCACGATGTACTATTAAATAACCCTTTTTTGGGGAACTTTTTCTGTGCAACTTCGAGACAGATTACAAGGTTCAACCTTAATGAGGCTAATAAGGTTGAACCTTATGAAGAAATATGAACTTGAGAGATTTTAGAAGTGCCAAAGAAAGGCGGGAAGCGGTTGAAAAAGAATTGGAACTGAACCTTGCCCATATCGGGCAGTTTTCGTTTCGAGAGGAGCAGGTTGCGGGGAGAAATATTGAGAATCTTATAGGAGCGGCGCAGATTCCGATGGGGGTGGCGGGGCCGTTGAGAATTAAGAATTTAGAATTAAGAATTAAGAACTATTATATTCCGCTTGCGACGACTGAGGGAGCGTTGGTGGCTTCTGTAAACCGTGGGTGCAAAGCAATAGCTGAATCGGGTGGCGCAGGTGTTTACTCATATCGCGTTGGCACGACGCGTGGGCCGGTTTTTTTCACCGGTTCAATTGAGAAGAGTAAGAAGCTTTATGAGTGGATTAAAAAAAACGAGTCGAGTTTAAAAAAAACCGCAGAAAGTACATCCTCTCACCTCATGTACAAAAAAGCTGTGGTCAAAGGTATTGCAGACCACGTGTTTATTCGTTTTTCATTTGATACAGGGGATGCGATGGGGATGAATATGGTGACGATCGCCACGGAAAAAATGGCAACACTCATTGAGAAAAAGACTGGCGCACAATGTCTTTCTGTTGCAGGAAATTTTGACATCGATAAGAAGCCTTCATGGCTCAATTTTATTAACAACCGCGGCCACAAAGCCTGGGCAGAAATTGTCTTGCCAAAGAAGGTTGTTGTGACTGTCCTGAAAACAACGCCAGAAAAACTCTACAATGTTTGGTATGCTAAGTGTATGCTTGGATCCGCACTCAGCGGGTCTTTGGGCTTTAATGCGCATTTTGCCAATATCATTGCCGCATTGTTTTTGGCAACTGGTCAGGACGCAGCACACGTTGTTGAGGGAAGTCACGGTATAACGACAATGCGGGTTATGAAAAACGGGGACCTTTATGTTTCCGTTTATTTGCCTGCGCTTATGGTAGGAACTGTTGGCGGCGGAACAGGATTGCCGACACAAAGAGAAGCGCTTGAAATATTGGGGATTAAGGGAGAAGGAAAGGTTGAGCAGTTTTCGGAAATTATCGCAGGAGCGGTACTTGCTGGAGAAATATCATTATTGGCGAGTTTATCAGCCGGGACACTGGGCAAGTCGCACCAAGAATTAGGACGTGGAAAGTCAAAAGGCAAAAATCAAAATGCAAAATCACAAGTAAAAAGTTAAAAGTTTATCACTTTTTAATTTTGAGCTGTACTTTTGACTTCTAACTTTTGAGTTTTGAATTGAGGTTATGACAGGTATTATTTCATACGGCACCTATGTACCACGTTACAGGATTAAAATTGCAGATATTGCTGCGCCGTGGAAAAGGGAGGAGCAGGAAGTCGTCGGCGGATTAGGCGTCCAGGAAAAATCAGTTGCTGCAATTGATGAGGATACTGTGACGCTTTCTGTTGCCGCAGCATATGATGCGCTGGAAACCGTAGGTTTATCAACCCAGAAAATAGAGGCAATCCTGATTGGCTCTGAGTCTCACCCCTACGCTGTAAAGCCCTCATCATCAATCGTCGGTGAGATTTTGGGCATGCACGGGAATTACTTTGCAGCAGATCTGGAATTTGCCTGCAAAGCAGGAACTGCCGGCGTTCGTCTCATACATGGACTTGTAAAAGCTGGAGAAATTGCTTTTGGCATTGCCATCGGAGCGGATACCGCTCAGGCCAAGCCGGGTGATATTTTGGAGTGTACAGCCGGAGCCGCCGCCGCCGCATTTTTATTAGGTAATAACGATGTAATTGCCGAAATAGTCAATGCTGTTTCATATACAACTGATACGCCGGATTTTTGGCGACGCGACGGACAGAAATACCCGTCCCACGGCGCACGATTTACCGGAGAGCCTGCATACTATGCCCATGTTCTTTCCGCAAGTAAACAATTACTGGAAAAAACAAAAACCAAACCATCAGATTTTACCCATGCTGTCTTTCATATGCCAAATGGCAAATTCCCCCGCAACGCCGCCAAAAAATTGGGTTTTACCGATGAGCAAATAAAAGCAGGATTTTTAGTTGAAAAAATCGGCAATCCATATACTGCCTCATCACTGATGGGGCTGGCAGCAGTTCTCGATATTGCAAAGCCCGGTGAGAAAATTTTTGTTTGCTCGTATGGCTCTGGTGCTGGCAGCGACGCATTGATGTTTAACGTTACAAAAAACATCATAGCGTTTCAAAAAAAGAAAAAAACAAAAGTCTTAAAGCAAATTGAGGAGAAAGAATATATAGATTACATGCAGTTATTTCAGAGACAGATAGTGAAGAATACAGTATAAAGTTAAAATTTAAAAGTCAAAATTACAAGTAAAAAGGCAAAAGTAAATAAACTTTTTAATTTTGAGCTGTACTTTTGACTTCTAACTTTTGAGTTTTGAATTAGTATGAGGATACGAGTTGCCGGCATCGGCCTGACAAAATTTGGTGAATTATGGGACAAATCTTTATATGATCTTTCCTATGATGCTGCGAAAGAGGCGTTGGATGATGCGTCGTTTACGATAAAAGACATCGATGGAATCTTTGTCGGCAATATGCTTTCAGGCGTCCTTTCGGGACAAGAACATTTGGGAGCAACAGTTGCGTCCCTTCTTGGCAGCAACGCGCCTGCCAGAAAGATAGAGGGAGCGTGCGCGTCGGGAGGCCTTGCGGTACACGGTGCTATAGAAGCGCTTCTTTCAGGCTTGCACGAAACAGTACTTGTCGTGGGCGTTGAGAAAATGACTGATGCCGCCCCAGGGAAAGTCATGGCCGGCCTCATGGGAGCAGGCGCTGAAGAGGAGCGACTCGCGGGGTTAACATTTCCGGGACTCTATGCGCTTATGGCAAAAGCGCATATGGCTAAATTTGGTACGACCAAAGAGCATATGGCGCACGTGGCAGTAAAAAACCATTATCATGCATCACTCAATGATAAGGCGCAATTTCCGTTTGAAATCTCAATTGAGAAAGTGATGAAAAGCACAAAAATCACTGATCCTTTCACGCTTTTTGATGCATCACCGATTACGGATGGGGCAGCTGCTGTTGTTTTAACAACAGTAAGTCCTAAGTCACAAGTCCTAAGTCACAAGTCAGTTTATATCACGGGGAGTGCGGTGGCGACGGATACGATAAGCCTGTCCCAGCGGGAGAGTTTAACCGAATTAAAAGGAACCAAGCTTGCCGCAGAAAAAGCATACAAGCAAGCAGGGGTTACACCAAATAGTATTAATGTAGTTGAAGTGCATGATTGTTTCACCATAGCTGAAATCCTGGCAATGGAGGATTTGGGTTTTTGCAAAAAAGGCGAGGGTGGAAATTTTATCGCGTCCGGTCATACGAAATTGGGAAGTAAAATGCCGGTGAATACTTCGGGTGGATTAAAAGCGTGCGGCCATCCGGTGGGCGCAACCGGTGTAAAACAAATCGTTGAGATCACGCAGCAATTACAGGGGAGAGCAGGGAGGAAGCAGGTTGAGGGAGCAAAAGTTGGACTAACTCAGAACGTCGGTGGTACTGGTGCCACTGTTGTGGTACACGTGCTACAAACGTAGAGCTGTCATCCTCGCGAAAGCGAGGATCCTCAATCGAGTTGAGGATGACATTGAATCAAGGGATATGAATAACCCAGCATCAGTTTGGCGGCAACATAAAGAACTGCACAAGTTCGTTGGCCAGCGCGGAAAAATAGTTGTCTGGACAAAAGTATATGTCGCGCCGGAGGGCTTTGAGCACGAAGCGCCATATATTTCAGCTATTGTAGAATTTGCAAACGGGAAACGTATGTCTGTCCAAGTGGTAGACTGCGATGAATATGGACTGAAAGATGGACAGAAAGTGGTGGGGGTGATTAGAAGAATCGGTAAAGCATCACCGGATGGGCTGATACTGTATGGAGTAAAGGTAAAGCCGATATAAGAATTTCTAATTACTAATGTCTAATTCCTAACAAAATGTCTAATGCTTTAATGTTTAAATGTCTAAAATTCATTAGGAATTCAGGCATTTGGATTTTTTTAGATATTAGGAATTAGGACTTAGGAATTTTCAAAGGTTCTCGACAAGTTCGAATGATAAGACTATAATGACAAGCTAAATGGCAAGAGACAATAAGATTATTACTGTTTCTGCCCCCGGAAAAATTCATTTTTTAGGTGAGCATGTAGTTGTCTACGGAAAACCCGCGCTTTTGGCAGCAATAGATAAGCGTTGCACAGTAAGTTTATCTCCTCGAAGAGATAAAAAGATCGAAGTTATCTCCAAAAATTTCAACAAGTCTCTTACTGTTTCTCCTTTGGCTGTGTTGGAAGGCACCAAGCTAGCAGAGAGAAATTGGGAAGAGTTTATCAAAACCGGAAATGTAAAATTGCTCTCCTCACTCACCAAGGATTTACTTTCCTATCCAATTATCGCAATCGGGGAGACGCTAAATTATTACTCTTCGAGCGAGGAGCGAAGCGACGAGTCGAGAAGTTTGAAAGGAGCTAGTTCTCGACAAGCTCGAACAATAAATCTTAAGCAGGGTTTTACGCTTACAATTGACTCTGATATTCCGGTAGGCGCAGGACTTGGGTCATCCGCTGCCATTGCAGTTACCATCGCCGCAGCTGTTACTTTGTTTCTTGGCAAACCATTTGATAAGCAAAAAATCTATGATATTTCCTATCGCGCCGAACAGAAAAAACACGGGAGACCATCTGGCGGCGATCCTGCGACGGTCTTACATGGCGGACTAGTCTGGTTCAGGAGAGAAACAAATGACCTCAAAATTATCCAATCAGTTCCTTTTCTCACTCCCACAAACATCGCCCAAAATTTCTATCTTATCGATACGGGTAAGCCAAAAGAATCAACAGGCGAGATGGTCGCAAGAGTCAAATCGCTGCATGATAAAAAGCCAAATCTCGTCCATGAACTGTTTGATTCCCAAGAGAATCTTACAAGGCAACTCCTTTCAGCAATAAAAAAAGCTGATGAGACTCTAATAATACGTATCATTAGAGTGGGAGAAATAAATCTGGAGAGGTTGGGTGTTGTTTCTCCATTTGTCAAAAAGCTTATTCGTGAGATAGAAAAGTCTGGTGGCGCAGCCAAAATCTCAGGCGGTGGAGGAGTGAAGAAAGGCACCGGCATGCTCCTTGTCTATCACAAAAATAGAAAATCGCTTGAGAGTGTATTAAAATTGCATCAGTTACCATTTTCCCAAACGCAGTTAGGAGTTGGAGGACTACGCATTGAGAAGAGTGATGACTGAGGTGGCAAGGGAAAACCACCCTTGGTGTGTACAATAAAACATATGAAACAAGTTACCCTATCGGCTCCGGGAAAATTGATGCTTTTGGGGGAGCATGCGGTGGTGTATGGCCACCCGTGTATTGTTACGGCTGTCGGGCAGCGGATGTTTTTGACTGCAGAAATAGATAAAGACCCGAATTTTACTTTTGAGGCACAGGATGTTGGTGTTCACGGGCACAAAAAACCGATGAGTGGGCTTGGGCAGGGAGTGGTTGAAAAAAACGCCCGTTTTGTCGAGCTGGCAGTCAAAAACTTTTTTGAATATATTCGTCATGCTGAGTTTAGCTCAGCATCTCCTAAGATCCCGAAACAAGTTCAGGATGACAAGATAGGGGTATGTATCACGACCAAATCAGAATTCTCATCAACCCTTGGCTTTGGTTCATCATCTGCTGCGACTGTCTGTGCGATAAAAGCGTTGTGTGAGTTGTTTTCAGTCAAGCTTACAAACAAAGACTTGTTTAAAATTGCATATAAGACAGTGCTTGATGTGCAGGGAAAGGGATCAGGATTTGACGTCGCAGCAGCAATTTACGGCGGGACATTGTACTTCGTGACGGGCGGGAAGAAGATTGATCAACTCATTCCTCCTCGTCATTCTGGCAAGCGATCCCGATTAAATCGGGAGAGCGCGTCCAGAATCGATGAAATCACTGATTCTGGAGTCGCTGCGCCAGGTACCGTCTGGAACCTGGCTGCGCTCCCCAGAATGACGGAGCTACCCTTGGTGGTTGGCTATAGTGGAATGAAGGCAGATACGGTAACGCTCATAAACCAAGTTGCTGATAAAGCAAAAAGATATCCAAAAGTTATCGAAAATATATATAGCAGTATTGAAGAAATAGTTAAAATGGCTAAAATAGCTTTCTTAAAAGAAGATTGGGTGACGCTTGGTGAGTTGATGAATTTTAATCAAGGCTATCTGGAAGCGCTTGGGGTGAGTACTGATAAATTATCTGCCATGATTCACGCCGCTCGCAACGCAGGAGCGTATGGAGCGAAATTATCCGGCGCAGGGGGTGGAGATTGTATAATTTCATTAGTAACAAGTAACAAGCAGCAAGTAACAAGAGCGATTGAAAAAGCCGGTGGAGAAGTCATTGATGTTGAGACAAATGCGGAAGGAGTAAGAGTAGAAAATTCTAAATCCCAAATCCTAAATTCTAAATAAATCCAAAGCACTAAATTCAAATGCTCAAAACGTTTTTAGATTTATTATTTTGAAATTGTTTAGGATTTAGAAATTAGAGTTTAGAGTTTATGAAAGCGACAGCGGTAGCGCCATCGAACATAGCATTTGTCAAATACTGGGGAAGAAAAGATGAAGAGTTGCGGCTTCCTGAAAATGGAAGTATTTCGATGAATGTAAGTAACCTCCTCACCACGACCACCGTCGAATTTGATCCGAATTTATTGCAAGATGAGATCACCCTTTATTCTTCGAGCAAAGCCCTGAACCATACGGTACAGGGCGAAGTCGAGAAGAATAGTTCTCGACGCGCTTCGCTTGCTCGAACAATATCCTATACATTAAATTCCGCTGAAATTAAGAAGATTTCAAAACATCTCGATCGCATTAGAAAGTTGGTAAAAATAGACAAGAAAGCAAAAGTAGTTTCCAAAAACAATTTTCCCCGCGGAACTGGTCTTTCCTCATCTGCATCCGGGTTTGCCGCGCTCACTGTTGCCGCGTCAAACGCGGCAGGTTTAAAGCTTTCTGAAAAAGAACTCTCTATTCTTGCACGTCTTGGATCAGGAAGCGCGTGCCGCTCAATTCCTGACGGATTTGTCGAGTGGCTCGATGGCAATACTTCTGAGACTTCGTATGCCTACTCAATTTTCCCGCCTGAGTATTGGGATATTTCAGATGTCGTCGTTATTCTTACAGAAGAACAGAAAGACGTCTCAACAACCGAGGGACAAAAACTGGCAACCTCAAGCCCGTTTCACAATGTTCGACAGGATAAGATCAAAGATAAAATAGCAAAATGCAAAGCCTATATCAAAGCTAAAAACTTTAATAAATTTGGAGAACTTCTTGAAGCTGAAGCATTGGAGCTCCACGCAATTATGCTGACATCTCACCCCTCACTTATCTACTGGTATCCGGCGACAATCACAGTGATGAAAGCGGTGAAGAAATGGCGCAAAGAAGGTTTGGAGGTTTACTTTACGATAAACACAGGTCAAAATATTCATCTTATTTGCCAACAAAAAGACGCGGAGAAAATTGCTTCGCTAGTAAAAGAGATACCGGAAGTAAAAGAAGTAATTATAAATACTCCTTCAAAAGGCACTCACATTGTTTCCGGTCATCTTTTTTAGCCTCGATTATTCTGTTTTTTGGAATTGTTTAGAAATTAGATATTAGTAATTAGAAATTATCTCTTTTGCCTCTTGCATTCCGCCAAATTCGGCGTACAATCAAAATTGTAGAGTAAATGTCAGAAATATGTCAGCCGCAATTGCAGAGACAAGTGCCCTTCCACCAGATACACACGGGTGGACAGCTCCACAAGTTTTTCGTCTTCCAGTAACCGTTACCGCGCCTGTACTTATGGCATATAGACAAATTGCAGAAAACTTAAACCATACTCGTTATGGCCCAATTGAACTAGTTGATTTTAAGCAAGAGGTTTTAATGACGGAAGGTGGCAACCCAGAGTTTACTGGCCAACATAAAGGAACAATACAAGTAAGGCCGGACGTGGTAGATATATTTCTTGATGTGGCAAATGTAGCAGTTCCCGATAGTGCACTGGGAGATGGGAAAGAGTACGATAATGCTGAGGTAAAAGAATTCGTTGCAAGACAGGTGGAAAGGTTTGTAAGTGGCGGAGCACAGCCGGCTCCAATACCAAATAACGACCTTTCTGCCGTATGGGATCCATAAGTATGATTGATTTAGATCAAAATATTAGAAAAGTGCTTATTGCAGTAATTACTTTGGGGATATTTTTGTTGCTCATAGTCAGCTTACCCTTCAGTCTGGGCTTGGTCATTCTCGGCGTCATCGCCTATTTCCTCTGGAAGCGCTTTGCCGCATAATCTCCACGCGTTTTACTGTTAACCTGAGGCTATTTCTGCTAGAATAGGATGATTATGGAGCAGAATAAACAACAGTTAATCCTCGTTGATGAAAATGACAGACCGACCGGTGAATACGCTGACAAGGGCGAGTGTCATTTTGGTGATGGGCTGCATCACAGGGCGTTTGTTGTTTTACTGAAAAACTCACAAGATGAAGTATTATTGCAATTACGAAAGCACGTCCGCTGGGATGACTACTGGGATCTGACTGCTATCAGCCACGTTTTGCATCTTGCAGATCATGATGAGACATATGAAGAAGCGGCGCTACGCGCGCTGCGGGATGAAATGGCAATTACAGATGTTGCGCTTGAGAAGGTAGGCGGCTTTAATTATTTTGCCAAATACCACGGTCAATGCGAGAACGAATACTGCGCAGTACTCATTGGAAAGTATGACGGCGAGTACGTACCAAATCATAATCTAGTCTACGAGACGAAGTGGATGAAGAAAGAAGAATTTTTTGCTGATGTTGAGAAACACCCGGATGAGTATACGCCGTGGGCAATCCTGGCAGTAGAACTACTCCCAATAGTCATATGAACTTTGAAACCTATCTCTCAGAAACCGCAAAAGACGTAGAGCAAGCGACAAATGAAATACTCGATGGTTGGAGAAAAAGCGTTGAGCAAACGCATCCTGCGCTAGTCCAGCTTGCTAACGCGTTCATTGCTAGTTGTCAGGGAGGAAAAAGACTTAGAGGAATGTTGGTACGACTCGGATATGAACTCACAGCTGGGGAGTTTAACACAGAAGCACTGAAAGCAGCTGCCGCTTTTGAAATTTTCCATGCTGCTATCCTGGCACATGATGATGTTATTGACAAAAGTCCGATGCGGCGGGGAAAGCCATCGCTGTTTCAGGCGCTTGGTGGTGATCACTATGGAATTTCACAAACAATCTCCTTGGGTGATATCGGTTTTTTTCTCGCCGTAAATACGGTAGCAGGTAGCAATTATCCAGCAGGTCGGAAAAACGAAGCTCTAAAAATTTTTACAGACTGCATGATTGATACGGGAGTCGGCGAATTGCTGGATGTCGTACTACCGCATGAGGAAGAATTACCGTCTGAGAATGATGTGTTGACCGTTATGCGACTGAAAACTGCCAAATATTCTATCAGCAGCCCGCTGAAAGTCGGCGCAGTGCTTGCAGGCGCAGATGACAGACTGTTGCAGGTATTAGGGGAGTTCGGGGAGAATGTCGGTATCGCGTATCAAATACAGGATGATATTTTAGGGATTTTTGGAACAGAAGAAGATTTGGGAAAATCAGTAACGTCAGATATAGAAGAAGGAAAAAATACATTACTTTACTTATATGCTTTAGACAAAGCGAATGAAGAGCAGAAAAAAGTTTTGAATAAGCATTATGGACGGGGCAAAGTTTTGCTGACTGAGGTTGAGAAAATAAAAGAAGTCTTTGAAAAAACCGGCGCTGTGGAATACGCCAACTTTGTCGGAAAAGGATATTTGCAGAAAGGAGAAGCGCTGATTCCTGAAATAACGAAAGATCCGGGTTTACAAATTTTACTAAAAGAGATGATTGAGTTTTTGGTTGAAAGAAAAAAATGACAAACGAACAGTCTATTCAACAACACATCGCTTTTATCATGGATGGCAATAGGAGGTGGGCAAAAAAGCGCTTTTTGCCGATTGAAGCAGGGCATAGCGAGGGAGCCAAACGCATCGAGCCTTTAGTTGAGCAGGCTGCTAAAAAAGGCATAAAATACCTTACCTTTTATTCCTTTTCCACAGAGAACTGGAACAGGGGAGAGGAAGTGGGGACGCTCTTGAGTGTTTTCAGGCGTGTACTCAAGGATCCGATGATAGACAGGCTTAGAGAAAATGGTGTTGCGGTGAAAATTATCGGCGATCTTTCGGCATTCCCGGATGATATTAAAGAACGAGTGCAGGTGATTATTGATGAAAGCGCTCATAATGATCGGATTACCGCTAATTTCGCGCTTAATTATGGCGGCAGAGATGAAATCCTGCGCGCGATTAATACTGTCATCTTGAGCAGAGCGAAAGATCTTAAGAGCTTGGGGAAAGATTCTTTGCCCGCGGTTCAGGACGAAACAAGGGGGTTTCAAATTAATGAAGAAACGCTTGGTCAGTATCTGTACACTGCAGGTCAGCCGGATCCGGATTTTATTATCCGAACGGGTGGGGAACAACGCCTGAGTAATTTTCTCACCTGGCAGTCTGTATATTCCGAACTTTATTTCACCGACACCCTCTGGCCCGATTTCAAAGAAGCGGAGTTTGACAAAGCCCTCGAGGAATTCGCAGATCGCGAACGCAGGTTTGGAAAGTAATACCTGAGGTGTCAAGGTAAATCCACCCCAAGGGTGACCAAGATTAGGTGGTAGGAGGGGGTGGGGCAGGCAATACGTGAGCAATGCGTCCTTCACCCGACGGGGCCGGAGCGATCTCTATGACTAATCCTGGCCTATCTGGACCATCCAGTACAGGACCGAATACGCTCGTATCTATTCTACCCTGCTCTATAAGCTGTCTCAGAAGAAAAACTGGAAGAAGATAGCGAACCACTACTCTATCAGAAGCGTCTTGAGCAACAGTTAGAGCTTGTCCTGTATCAATCTCTATTCCCCTGTTGCCAAAATCTATTACTAATTGTCCAGCAACCCGCGAGGTCGATAAGTTTAATTCACTCTCTGTACCGGCCATACTTAGCAATACTATGATTGTATAGTAAACTTATGCCTTGTCAACAGAAAAAAATTGCGTAATCGCTCAGGATTTGACAAAGAAGTTATTGTTCGAGCGTAGTCGAGAACATAACTTCTCGACTCGCTACGTTCGCTCGAAGAATATTTTGTCAAATCCTGACATATTACAAAATTGCATATTGATTTTTTTACTATACCGTTCTATACTCGACCTGCTTCTATGGTGTAATTACTTCTTTATCACTTCTAGGATTCACCTTTCTCTTTCCAGATTCTTTTTTCTCTTTAACAATTTAACAATGCAACAATGAAGCAAATAGTAATTATATAAATGTATTATTCGACCAAGCCCGAAGGGCGCATGGAGAATAATGAGACAATTATTCTCGACAAGCTCGAATATTAAATGAGAGAGAAAACCTATTACATCATTGACTTCGATAGCACATTTGTGACTGTTGAAGCGCTTGACGCCCTAGCAAAAATCGCGCTTGAGGGCAAGCCTCAACAGGAGAAAATTGCGCAGAAAATAGCAGACATCACGCGCCTTGGTATGGAAGGCAGCATTGGATTTCACGAATCGCTTACCAAACGACTTACTCTTTTTCAGCCGAATAATGACCATATTACAAAACTAATTAGCGAGTTACACAAACGCATTACACCATCAATAGCTCGTAATATTGATTTTTTTATAAAGCATGCAAGTCAGATTTATATTATTTCTGGAGGATTTAAAGAATATATATATCCGATTATTGAAACATTTGGTTTGGACGTAAGAAATATATTGGCGAACGAATTTCGTTTTGACAAAAACGGTACAATTGTTGGTTTTGATACCAAAAATCCACTGTCACAAGACGAAGGAAAGGTAGAGGCAGTAAAGAAGCTTGGATTAAAAGGGAGGGTTATTGTTATAGGCGACGGGATCACAGATTATCAAATAAAAGAACGAGGGGTTGCCGATATATTCTATTACTTTGCCGAAAATGTCAGGCGTGGCGGCGTCATGGCAAAAGCCGATGCAGTGGTGCCAAACTTTGATGACTTTTTATTTCGGGAAAATCTGCCGCGGACTATCTCGTATCCTAAGCATCGGATGAAAATTTTGCTCCTTGAAAACATTGACCCTGTTGCGGTAGATGCATTCCGGAATGAAGGATATATTGTTGAAACTGAAAAAAGTGCGTTGCTTGATGAGGAATTGGCAAAGAGGATAGAAGACATTTCAATTCTCGGCATCCGGTCAAAAACAGAAGTGACACCCGCTGTTTTACAAAACGCAAAGAAGCTTCTTTCTATCGGTGCATTCTGCATCGGGACCAATCAGATTGAATTGCAAGCATGCAGCAAAAAGGGGATTGCCGTTTTTAATGCGCCTTATAGTAATACAAGAAGCGTTGTTGAGCTTGTGATAGGCGAGGTCATCATGCTTTACCGACAAGCGTTTGATAAAAGCACGAAACTACACGCTGGGGTATGGGACAAAAGTTCTGCCGGGTCATTTGAGGTTCGGGGGAAAAGGCTTGGCATCATAGGCTATGGCAATATCGGTACGCAACTTGGTGTTTTGGCAGAAAATCTCGGCATGGAAGTTTACTTTTTTGATATCGCAGATAGATTAGCCCTTGGCAATGCGAAAAAATGCAACACACTTTCTGAACTACTCGGGATTGCCGACGTAGTGACCGTTCACGTTGACGGACGGAAAACCAACAAGCATCTTGTCAGTGCTCCCGAATTCGCAGCGATGAAGCAAGGCGTTATTTTTCTCAATAATAGCCGTGGATCTGTCGTTGATGTCAAAGCACTGGCAAAAGCAATAAAAAACGGGAAAGTAAAAGGTGCAGCTGTTGATGTTTTTCCACAAGAGCCAAAGAGCAATAAAGATCCATTTGTTTCGGAATTGCAAAAGCTACCAAATGTCATTCTCACGCCGCATATTGGTGGAAGCACTGAGGAAGCGCAGAGAAATATCGGCGAATTCGTCAGCCAGAAGCTCATGCGTTTTATAAACAAAGGCGATACAATGCTCAGCGTCAATTTCCCGCAACTCCAGTTGCCGGAGCTCGGAAATGCTCATCGGTTGATCCATATTCATGAGAATAAGCCGGGTCTTTTAGCACAGATCAATGGCGTTTTAGCCAGGCATTATATTAACGTCGCAGGGCAATATTTACAAACCAACCCGGAGATAGGATACGTTATCACTGACATTGATACACAGTATGATGAGGAAGTGATAAAAGAATTGCGGGAAATTGAGGGAACGGTTCGGTTGAGAGTACTGTACTAGTCGTTTGTCATTCTGAGCGATAGCGAAGAATCTCTGTGCAATCCTGATAGGATCCTTCACTTCGTTCAGGATGACATGAATCAAGGAATATGAAAAACATATTTTTCACTCCTGGTCCAAGCAAACTTTACCCAACTGTTAAAAAACATATTCTTCACGCATTGCGGGAGGATATTCCTTCTATTTCTCATCGTAGCAAAAAGTTTCAAGATATATATGATCACACGGTTTCAGGTTTAAAAAAACTATTAAATATTCCTGATACTCATCACATCTATTTTCTCTCATCAGGTACCGAGGCAATGGAGCGTTGTATTGAGAATTGTGTTAAGAAATATAGCTTCCATTTTGTCAATGGCGCATTTTCAAAACGGTTTTATAAAACAGCAGTAGAGCTTGGGAAGAACGCACAAAAATACGAAGTTCCA
>CAZTFV010000028.1:0-15320 GCA_964613075.1 uncultured Gammaproteobacteria bacterium
TTGAGCTTCAGACAGTAAAAAAGTTTTTAAGAGTGTAAATTTTTTATTACAAATCCGCGCAAATTTGTAAATCATCAAATACTCAGCTCTGTGGGAACGTTAAATCATCTTCTAATTGGGATCCCCAGTTGTTATTTCAAAGCTATCATCTAAGTAATCAGTTATGAACAGTGGCATTTTTTTTTGAGTGCTAGTCAAATAGGGTGCCCATGAAATCTTACTCTTCTTTCTCTAGTGGTGGAGCATCGGGAACAAGCTGAGGATGTGCTAATAAAAGTTCTTTAATTGCAGGTACAAAGTTCTTCACTAACTCTTCTGCTTCAATAGGTTTAACCGTGGAAGAGAGTTGGTCATATGTACTACTCGCTTCATTAAATAAATGCCCCGTACTTAAAGGAATCCCTCCTTGTGCATATCTCTCATGTCGCTCTCTACGTCTTTGCTCTGCTCGCATAAAACATCTTCGTAAGAAATTTATATCTTCAATTGGTATGCCCTGTTTGCGTGTTGCTGCCCAAACATTGACCCCCTCCCCATAAACCTTTTCTTCATTTCCTCTGATAAGCTCCAGCAATGCTCGAGGCTCACCTTTATCAATCCAATCTAATATTGCATCTCGTTTATGTCTCCAGCTAAGCTTTTGTAATTCATCTAACTTATGACGAGTATTCTCTGTGTTTGTCATTACAATTAATCGTTCTGCTGTTGAGGAAGATCTGCGTGAAGCCTGATCACCTTCCGGTAGAGGAGTGACAATTTTTAGGTCGTATCCTGCTTCTTTTGCTGCTTGGTAAAATATATGGAATTCATGAAAAGGATCAACCTCTACCTCATCAGTTACAAAAACTTCATAGATAGGATAGCTTTCAGCAAATTGTTGAGCTCTAATCCCTCGCTCTTGCTTTTGTTTTAATCGTTCCTCTGCAGCTGCTCGTCTTTTTTCCCGATGCTCTCTTTGTAATTTCTCTAACTCTTCTGGCGAAAGATGACCAAATTCTTCTTCATCCATTCTTGCTATTACATCACCGATTCGATTTAAGCGTTTAGGAAGTTCACCTGGTGGTATTAAAAATGTTTTTTCAATTGCTGCTTGGCGATATGATCGATCTTGAGGATCAAAAGCCTTTGCTGCTTCTTTAAATGGATTAGTGGTATCCTCAGTTTTTTGTTGCACCTCTGCTACAGCATCGTACGTCGGATCATCAGCAAATAAATTTGTATCGTGGCTAGCAAAAGATACGGGTACAGCCTCAGCTATTTTATTCCATTCACCTCGCTGTGCTTGTATCCGAGACTCCACTTCATCAAAGTTAATCCCACTAGGAAATAATATTTCCCAACTCGTATTGCTCTTTGTATTCACTCGAATCAATCTTGTCTTTCCGTCTTCACGAAATACTTTAAATTTATATGGAATGGACGGATCAAGCGCAAAGACTTCGCCTTCTTTGAATCTTCTAGTAAGTGATCGCGGAATATCCGTGAACAGTTTTTTATCCAGATCTTCTTCTTGCGTGTATGCAGGATTTGGGTATGTCACTCTTACTAAAGAATGTTTCTGTAAAAGCGATATGGTCGTAGTTTTATTTTCGTCAAAAAATACGCCTTCTGCCTTTTCTATTTCACCTATTTCCATCAAAGGCATCTCAAGCTTTACAGTAGGCTCTCCTTCAACAGTATTTTTGCCTTCACCATAATCAACACAAACAATATTTCTCTGTAAAGGAGAATGTATATCATCTTGATCAGAACTTTCTGGAGGAATATAAGAACGACTTACACCCAAACGTCTTTCTGGTGCAACATATCCAGGATTCACAGTAAAAAAGTAATCTCTGCTAATATCTCCTTCTTCATACGTTATCGAAGCATGATGTATGCCCTCTTTTTCTTCATCTTGCTTAATTTCTCTTTTTACTCTTGACTTTTTTGCAGGATCTGTGAGCAGATAATCAACAAAAAATGTTGAGGGATCTTGTGCTGTCTCAACTAGTGAAAAATGTCCCTCTTGCGGACTATAATCTTGAAGAGCTAATTTTCTATCCTTAAATACATAATCCTCTTTAAATTCTTTAATTTCTCCAAACTGATCAACAATTGCCTGTTTTACTTGAGGTTCAATCTCAACGTTTAGATTATTAGACGGTGTTGCCTCTGCCACAATTAAATTATAAGACTAAACCTAATTTAAAACAACTTAAAGAAGACAGGTACATAAGGAGTTTACCTTTACCCTACTTGCGGATAGTGGCATTTTTTGCCTGTCCGCCCGCTTCGCCAAAGCATCAGCGAGGCGAGCCTCTGGAGGGAACTGCTAGTCAAATTAGGATACCACAAGGGGCGACTTATGCTAGACTAAAAGCATAAATAATTAACCTTATGGATTTTTGGTGGAAATTAGTAATGGCCGGCGTTTTTGTACTTGTAGCCATCGCTTTGGTTCCGCTCCCAAAAACGAAAAAGGTTAAAACGAAAAAATTTTATCTAAATGTACTTTTGGCAGCCCTATCATATTTTGGCCTACTCGTGATTTTGCCGCTGATATATTTTAATTTTCACCGCAATGATCGATTCCTCTTATTTCACTTAAAACAAGGGATTGCTATTTTTGTGCTGTTACTAATAAGCGTTCTCACTGCGAAATTTGTAGAATCTGTCGGAATTATTATGTTTATTTCATTCGGAATTATAGCAATCTTTGCGATGGTTCAAGCATCCCGAGGGTACTATTGGCGCTTGCCGCTTATTGGAAAGTTGATACAATAGTTGTATGGCAAAGGCAAAAAAAGGAAAATTCAAAATAATTTGGATTATTAGTAAATGGCGAGGAAGATAATGTTTTTTTGGTCCAAGTCTATGAAATTAAGAATGGCCACACCGCCACATTTAATTGGTATAGCGTCAATAAAACAACCGTGGAAGTTAAAAAAGAGTTTTAAATAAGCTTAAGTTGTTTTCTCTTCCTGTCTATCCTTCTTAATCTTCTTTTTTATCCCGGAAATTTTTTGACTGAGCGATTTGTAAAGCGGCATAAGTTTACCTTTCCGATGGAGAAAGAAAACAGTTCCTCCCATACTCAAAATTGCAATAGCAATAATAGGTAAAACATTTCCGCTCGGTTCACTTTCTGTCTCTTTCTGTTGACTTGCCAAAAATGCTTCCCACTGTGATTGCGGTATGGCGATTTTTTCAATCATTTCTCCGTTTTGATCAACATCTATACGTTTAATTTCTGATCCATATGATGAAGAAATTGTCTTAGATTGACCTGTTTTATTTTGGATAGTTAGTGATCCATCGTAAATCTCGATAGCCGATTGCTTTGTGGAAGAATTATAACCAACAAGAAAATCAGCTTTATTGGGCATGATGGTAACTTCACCGGGTGTTGTCGTGAGTAAACTCTCGTCATCGGCAAGAACTCTAATGAATCCATCTATGACAATAACTTGGAAACATCTGTTTTTTTCTTGATCCCACCGTCCTTGTATCTTAACCAGTCCTCGGGTGTCAAAATACCAAGCTGACTTTAGAGTACACCATGTTTGCTTGATTACTTTAATATGGTCAATATCCACTATAAATTGAGATCGATCCGCATAAATATTCCAAAGAAGATTAGAATATAAATTAGAAATAATGTAATCAGAATTATCTATTACGGTCTTATTATCCTTTAAAGAAACTTGTTGCCCATCAGGGAGTTCAATGACTACTTTCCCTTCCCCGGTAACCTTCCCGATGAACACATCCCCTGGCTTAGCCGATTCTGAAGCAGCAGAAGTTATTTTGGGAGATGGAGTAGCAGAGATCGTGCTTACAGGATAAACCTTTGTAAACTCGTTAAGTGAGATTTTTGTAAAATCACTTGCTTTAGGTCGCTGGTCAAGTTCAGACTTGGCAAAATCTTTACTATCGTAATTCTGGGTCGCTACTGTATCTTTACTTTTTTGATTTCCACATAAACCTGCGCTCGTATCCCAAACTTTGTTAGCTACCGACTGGACCAACGTTCTTAATTCTTCCTCTCTATCGTGGTAAAAGCCTGTATGCTTATTATCGTAGTAGACTTTCCCTCCCTCAACACTAACCGAAAAAACGTGATACTGATCAATCAGATCAGGATATGTACCGCTGTATACTTTTAAAGCGCAAGATCCTTTTTGCTGGCCAAAGACAACCGATCCAGCTACAAACTCATTATCCAGTTGTTCAAGCCTATCTTTAACTACAAATATGAATCCCCCTGGTATTTTAGAATTTCTTATAGTTCTAGTTTTATCAGAGGATGGTGCCGTACTAAACTCATCCATTGATTCTAATCTTTTTTTCGCTTTTTCGTTACTATCGAATAGCTCAAATTCTATTGAATTTATTTGAACTTTAATATCCGAATATCTCCTCGGAGACGGTTGACGGATCCCTCTAATATCACAAAACGTCCCACCGCTTTGATTATTGCCCTGAAATTCTTGAACAAGTTTCTTACAAGTCGCCTGAAATTTATTGGACATCTCTTCATATGATTCTGCATGAACTAAACTAGAATTAGTTCTCGGGAACAGCGCAAAAAACGCAAGGAATAAAAATAACAAACTTGTTTTGATAAAAAACTTCATAGCTTTTGTCTTCTTTTCTCTTTAAGCTGTAACTGCTGCCACAAAAGCAAAACGATAACGTCACAAACAAGTAATAACAAAATCGCAACAATTGGCGCGACATCATACCAAGTTAATACAAACGTCCGTGGACGAAGTTGATACATAAGAATAAAAAGAATAAAAGTATTTACAATTGTTCCAATCGCAGCAGTTTTAAGAAGTGATGAATCTCTCATCAAGAGTAACGCGCTCGAAGTTAAAAGAAGAATAACAAACAATGCTGAAAGAATATTTCCCTCTAAAGCAAGATTCAAACCGGTTTTTCCGCCTAATTCTGGAGGCAACCACGGAAGAAATGTTAGAATCAATACAGCAACATTTATACCTAGCCCAGCTTTTCGTAACCTTTCGAGTTTTTCTTTTGAGAAAGAATAATAAAACGTCTTAAGCGCCCAAAAAGATATAATCCCCCACGCTATCCAAAAAAAGGCAGTTTCCATTTTAAACAAGTTAAATTACTGCTCATTTTCAGTATATGCACTGAGGAGAGCAAAGTGCAAGTATCTAAACCGTATGGTCGCGGATGGTTATGGAGCCCCACGGCTAAAGCCGTAGTGCCTTAAATTACCCCCCTTCGCTCTGCTTTGCAGAGCTTCGGAGGGGTTATCCGCCTATATTTTTTCAAAAGGGCGACATCCACCGTAGCAGATTATCGCATTCATCCACGACTAAAGTCGTGGTTTTCTGCGAAGGCGGATAAAACAAGGCTTATGTTCCGTGACCTGGAAGACTTCGACCGTGAGTCCTTCGACACTGAGCTCAGGATGAAGTGCTCAGCCGAACGGTCTAGTAGCCTCGCCGGGTACCGTCTGGAACCCGGCCTCGCGACCTCACATTTCTGTCTACCCAAGTTGTGGGTAGTGGCATTTTTTCCACTTCTTGCCTGAACCGCACCAGCAGGGGTCGTTTCGACCGATTTTTTTGCCTGATGAAACGGGGGAATCAGCCTTTTGCGATGTGACTTGCTTTGTCTTTGCTTCAGTCCCGATCTCACTTTCAGGCGTATTCTCATGCACATGGTGATGGTGGTGCTCAAGGAGCTCTTGCCCTGAGCTTGCCGAAGGGTGTTCCACCTGCACTTTATAAATCCTGTGCACGATCTCATCGTCGATCCCAAAAACCAACTGTTCAAACATTCGAAAACCCTCATTCTTGTACTCAACCAGCGGGTCCTTCTGTGCATATCCGCGAAGGCCTATTCCCTGTCGCAGGTTATCTACTGCATCCAGATGATTCATCCAAAGATTATCAACTACAGAAAGCATAACCGCTTTTGCAATCTGAGCAGATAGCGCCTGTCCAAAACCCTCTTGCCGCTTCAAATAAAGATCCGTCGCCAGCTTTAGCAAAAATTCGCTTTTCTCATCGGGTGTATGCAATTGCTCAAGCTGCTTGACAAGTTGCTTTTGCGAAGTCGCATCAAATGGAATAATTGTAATGAATTCATCGATAATTTTCTCATTACTGTTTTGCGCATCAGGAGCATACGGCTTCTCACTTGTATGCATCAAAACCTGACTCTTGATAGAACTTTCTATTCGCTCCAATATCTCCTGATTCAGCATATCCGCATCAGTATGCGCTCCGGCCTCAAGGATTTTCCGCCGAAGACTATAAATAATCTCACGCTGTTTATTGAGAACGTCGTCATACTCAACCAGATGTTTCCGAATATCAAAATTAAATCCCTCCACTTTTACCTGCGCATTCTCAATCGCCCGAGATACCAAAGGATGCTCCAAAGGCACATCCTCAGGCATATTAAATCGCGTCATGATCCCGGCAATCTTATCCCCACCAAAAAGCCGCATGATATCATCATCCAAAGCCACATAAAATCTCGATGCACCGGGATCTCCCTGCCGACCCGATCGGCCACGAAGCTGATTATCAATTCTTCGTGATTCATGCCGCTCCGTACCTATGACATATAGCCCCCCAAGCTCCACAACCTCCCCATGCACTTTCTCCCATTTTTTCCATTCCGCCCCGAGCGCAGCTCGACCATCGGCAGTTTTGGGCGTTTCACCCCCGAGAATGATATCCACTCCACGTCCTGCCATATTTGTGGCAACCGTCACCGCGCCCTTTTTACCAGCTTGTGCGATAATCTGCGCCTCTCGCTGGTGATTTTTTGCATTGAGTACCTCATGCTTGATACCCCGTCTGCTCAAAAGCTGGGAAATAATTTCATTTTTCTCAATCGATGTAGTACCAACCAGTATAGGTTGTCCTCGCTTATTTGCTGCAGCGATTTCAGCGGCAACAGCTGTCAATTTAGCCCGCATGGTTTTATACACCGCATCAGAGTAATCTTTTCTGACCATGGGGTTATTCGTCGGGATCGCAACAACATCAAGCTTGTAAATCTTTTTAAATTCCTCCGACTCAGTAACAGCCGTTCCGGTCATACCAGCCAATCTTTCATACATACGGAAATAATTCTGAAGCGAGACAGTCGCAAGTGTCTTTGACTCCCGCTGAATCGGCACCTGTTCTTTTGCCTCAATCGCCTGATGCAGACCGTCAGACAGCCGTCTTCCTTCCATCAAGCGCCCGGTGAATTCATCTACCAGTATCACCTGATTATCTTTGACAATATAGTCTTTCTCTTTATGAAAAAGCGTCCGAGCTTTGAGCGCAGCTTCCAAGTGGTAGACAGTATCAAAATCCTTTTCATAGATATTGGCAATGCCGTATAGCTTCTCAATCTTTCCAATACCATGATCAGTCAAATGAGCAGTCCGCAACTTCTCGTCAATCTTGTAATCAATCTCAGGCGTTAATTTATCAACCAGACTCGCATACTCATAGTATCGCTTCGACGGCGCCTCATCAGGAGCGGAGATAATATGGGGGGTTCTCGCCTCATCAATCAGAACCGAATCAACCTCATCGACAACTGCGTAATGAAAATCCCGTTGGGCAACGTCATCAAGGCTTTGTGCCATGTTATCCCGCAGATAATCAAATCCGAATTCCGAATTAATGCCGTAGACAACATCTGCTTCATACGCTTCTTTTCGTGAGATTTTACGCAAATGCGACAGTCTGTAATCAGTCGCCTGCTCATCGGTAAATTCCGGATCATACAAAAATGATGTGTCATTAATAATGGAAGAGACAGACACGCCGAGAAGGTGGAAGATAGGCCCCATCCACCCGGCATCACGGCGAGCCAGATAATCATTCACAGTAACCAAATGCACGCTTTTACCTGTCAGACTATTTAAATAAAGCGCGGGAACAGCGGATAACGTCTTTCCTTCTCCTGTCTTCTGCTCAGCTATTTTCCCTTCCGAAAGAACAACTGCTGCCATTAGCTGCACATCAAAATGACGAAGACCAATCGTGCGGCGGCCGGCCTCCCGTGTATACGCAAAAGCCTCAGGGAGAATAAGATCCAGTGATTCACCCCTTTTTACGCGTTCTCTGAGTTCTTTTGTCTTTTTTGGGAAATCTTTATCTTTGAGTTTTTTTGTGCTTTTTTCAAACGCATTAATCTCTGCAATAATCGGCAAAAGTCGTTTTATTTCGCGGTCATTGCTGTCAAACAAGCGACCAAGCAGTGGAATCATATATGAGGCTATATTATAGCATAAAAACCCCCTACGCGTTGTCGGGCAGGGGGTTTACCAATCGATCAATTGGTATCCGTCAGCTGACGGACCAATTTACTTTCTCTTCTTTCTCTTTTTTGCCATGGAGCAATTCACCTCCTTAATTTACATCAATATTGTGATATTTTTATTTGATTGTCAAGCAATTTTCCTTGCTTCAAAAGCATCTCTTTATGTTGTCAAAACGGCAAAAATTACACAGCAGTATTTTTACTTTTTTATTACACTTTGAGGCTAAAATGTCGCAAGGAATCGAGGCTAAAAAATTTATAAAATTGACCTAATTACCTTAAGTACTCTAATTTCTAAAAAAGCACCAATGACAAAATGTTTTAAGACTTAGATAATTGGGATTTTCTTAGGTCAATTAGGAATTAGAATAATTAGAAATTTGAGGGCTACTTCGTTTGTGAAATGATCTTCTCCTTACCTACATACTTTCTCAACACTTCAGGGATCACTACTGATCCATCTTCTTGTTGATAATTTTCAATTATCGCAATAATCGTTCTGCCTATGGCAAATGCAGTACCATTCAGTATTGCTGCGAATTTTTTGTCTGCACCATCCTGACCTTGCCTGCCGGCAGGCAGGTATTTAATATTCAACCTTCTTGCCTGAAAATCAGTGATGGTTGACGCTGATGTTACTTCCCGATATTTATTTTGTCCTGGCATCCATGCCTCTATATCATATTTTCTGGCTGTTGGGAAACCCAAATCGCCGGTGCACATCTTGACAACCTGATAGGGAATATCCAAAAGTTGGAAAAACTTTTCCTCTAGGCTTAGTAAATACTCATGCTCGCGATCATCCTCGCCTTCCGCAACATATGACACCATCTCAACCTTGTCAAATTGATGCACCCTGAGGATACCTCTTGTATCTTTACCATAACTCCCCGCTTCTCTACGAAATGCAGTAGAGAAACCAATGTACCGAAGCGGCAGGTTTTTCGCTTGCAGAACTTCGTCTTTGTGCATCGGCACTATTGAATGCTCGGCAGTTCCTACCAAGACAAAATCGTCTTGGGGTATTGTAAAAATATCCTCATCCGCCCCGTGCTCCATATATCCCATCCCCCGCATGATATCTGTTTTAATCAACACGGGCGGAACAACCGGAATAAATCTTTCTTTGATAAGCGTTTCAAGTGCCAATTGCACAAGTGCGAACTCAAGCAAGACAGCATCGTTTTTAAGGTAGGCAAACCGAGCGCCTGATACCTTTGCGGCGCGCTGCACGTCAATAATATCCAGCGTTTCACCAAGCTCTAAGTGGTCTTTTGGTTTGAAGGTAAACTTTGTCTGCTCTTTGTGTTTTCGGATAACTTCATTTTCACTTTCGTCTTTGCCGACTTTCACGTCCGCCTTAGGGAGATTGGGGATTTTGAGTAACTCATCGTCAAACTCTTCTTTGAGTGCGCTAAGACCATGCTCTTTCTGTTCCAACTCAACTTTATGCTTTCTGCCTTCTTCTATATATTTACTTCTTTCCGCTTTCACCGCGTTTGACGCGGCTTTGGCGAGTCGATTTCTTTCTTCGCGTAACTGCTGCACATGTGTCAAAAGCTCCCGATACTCATGATCGATTTTCAGCAAATGATCGATATTTACTTTCACACCCTTGTGCTCCGCTGCCTTCTGCACCTTCGACGGATTTTCCCGAATAAACTTAATATCTAACATAGATTAAAACGTCATTCTCGCGAAAGCGAGAATCTAGATTCTCAATCAAGTTGAGAATGACAGAGCTCTGCGGTGATTATATATCTTTACTTGAAGCTGGTCAATTTGAAGTTTTATAAGGTTGAACCTTAACTAAGGCTGATAAGGTTCAACCTTTGAGAATCCTTAAAGCATTAATCGTGCGGGATAGAGTTTTCTCTTAAAAGGATCAAGTGCGAGTCCAAATGCTTCAAGTGTTAGTGCCCCAAGTAACGGGCTGTCTCCTTTTTGCCCTAGCACAACCGGCGAAGCAATCTCCTCATTCTCAAAGCCTACGATCGCGCTTCCAATAGTGCGCTTGACTATTTTCCCATCTGCAAGGACAAACTCTCTTTCAAAACTCGGTTTAAGACCAAGCTTTTTGACAAACCCGTACGGTACAACCGTATACGCAGCACCACTATCAACAAGAAACACTCCCTCAACAACATTTGTTGGATGAGACGGATTTTTAATCTTCAACGTAACTTCTGTCATTCCCATTCTGCACGTATTCTATCACAAGTACACAATGATCCATATGCAAAATAACCACGCGGAATCGCAAGCTGGTCAATTTATTTTATTTGACACACCTTCTCTTGTACTGTACAATGTACAATATATGATACAAATTATCAATATTTCTGAAGCGAGAAATACTCTCTCAAGTCTGGTTAAAAAGATAAACAAAACACAAATGCCAATCATTATCGTACAGGATAGCAAACCAGCTGTAGTAGTGTACCCTTACAAACAAATTCAAACAGATAGAGCAAAAGAGAAAGAATTTCAGCAGGAGTTTGAGGCGTTACTCGCAAGTGGGAAGCGACTTTTTGCACGATATACCACAAAGAAGAGGATCAAAAAAGATCTTTCTGAAAATGATGCGTATACCGTCATAAAGAATGGTTAAGGTCATCATTGATACGAATGTCTTCTTGTCAGGACTCCTCTTCGGCGGCAATCCTGAAATAATTCTTCGATTTTGGATACAGGGAACGATTATTTTCTGTATCTCCCCAGCCCTCAAGGCAGAGATAATCAACAAGCTTCAAGGAAAGTTTGATGCACCAAAACCGTACATTACCACCATAGCACGTACTATTGATCTCTATTCCGAGAAATATATTCCTAAGAAAAAAGTATCACTCTACAAAGATTCAACAGATAATTTTCTCCTCGAGCTTGCTCTTGTTTCGGGTGCTGATTATTTGATCAGTGGTGATAAAGAAGTTCGCAAACTTGGCAAATACCAACAGACAAAGATAGTCTCGCCTCAAGAATTTATCGCTATCATGACAAAGGGTGTAGCTTAGTTTAAGCATTTCACTTATGATAAGCAAAATTGCTATTCACTATTTACTATTAGCCTAATTGGATTAGGCCTCGTTCCCCCTGGCTGGTCAATATGATAAAATAAGATCATGCAGTTTATTCTCACTGTTTTAAAAAGCTTTAGTGAAGTTTTTTTTCAAGAAAATGCGTTTTTTGGCGTATTGATACTTATCGGACTTGCTGTTATCTCTCCTATTTCTGCACTTTTTGCAGTTATTGGGAGTTTTACTGCGAACTTGACTGGAAGCTTTCTCGAAACGAATAAGGGTTTCCATGGAAGTGGAGTGTATGGATTAAACGGTGTCTTAATTGGTACTGCAATTGCTTTTTACCTTAAGTACCTGCCTTTATCTTTTAGTCTAGTAATCGTGGGTTCAATAATAGCTGCAATAATCTCTTCTTTTTTACTTAAAACCATATCTTACCGCTCGCCCTACCGTTTGTTTTGGTTACTTTAACAATACTTTCTTTGTTAAAATACTTTAAGTTGAATTAGCTATGAGAGAACCAGTTGCCGCATCCGTTTGGGTCGAAAGTACAGGAAATGATTTAATATAATCAGTTGTTCCTTGCAGCTGATCCAGGGTTCTTTGAACCAACTCCTCATTTGCTTCAGGTTTCCTTGTCCAATCACCATTACGAAAATCACGACATGCTATTTGTATGATATCTAATACTGGTCTTATCGGTTCGATACGAATATCGAAACGCTCTTCAATCTCTTTATCTAGCTCTAGAGGAACGTGGTCAAGACACTTTCTACTTTTAAGGTCACCCAACACGCACCCTACTCCAGGACGATGGTTCGGACATGCGCTACCTTGCGAATGTCCAGGTGTTTGTCTATTTCTCATACGTCTGAGTTTTAAAATATCGATTTCTCCAATTCCTTCCTCAGAAAGAGCTTCATCAATATCACAGCTGCCCACCCCATCTTTTTCCCATTCTTTGTACTCTGTCCGAGCGTATATTTCCTTCCATAGCGCATCAAAGGCACCAGCAACAGCCTGATATTGTTTTACCACAGCTTGCTCTTCAGGACTCATCTGTGCAAAGTAAGCATCAAAAGCTTCGGGGGTTCTTCTCATGAAAAGATTATATCAAAAACTAAGTTTAGAAGTCAATACTATAAGACTATATCTTGTGCACTCGCAGGTTTAGTCATCCCTTTAATAGCCTCAATTGCATCGAGCTCAGGCCGGAAGACATCCTGAATCATTGTATAGATAAGACTCTCATTGCCAACTAATCGCTCTTCAACTCCACCCTCCTCTAAATGCACAAGAGGATCTGTCATGGTAACAAAGGTAACTCCTCTCACGTGTGCTCTATACATAGTTACGAAGTTTTCTGGACTCGGATCACTATCATACAACTGAGTGACAAATTTCATCTGGTGTCTAAGGTAGATCGCCAATGTAGTTAAGTGCTTTTCTGGCGAAACTTCAGGTTCTCCTCTACCAATTATCATTTCCTCTGCTTTAGGTTGATCCTGCGGTCCAACTTGTTCACGTTCTCTTATAGAGAGTACTGGACTAACAACACGCGTTCCGCTCCCCTGAACTCTGGTAATTAGACCTTCTTGCTGAAGCAACCGAAGTGCATCTCGTAATGTACCTCTTGTTACAGAGAATTCTTTAGCAAGCTGTAATTCAGGAAGCAATTTCCCGGATATTTCACCGTCTCTAATTTTGCTCCTCAACACTTCTGCAATTTTCTCGTATTTGAATAGTGCCTCATGCCCCATAAGTATCTCCTTTACTTCTTAAGTTTTCACTGATTGCTAAATGCTCCTTTTATTTTATTCTCTAGGATTAATTACTGTCCCGAAACCTTGCTCTGGCGATACTTTTCCCTCATCTCTTAATATCTCAATAGACCTCCTAATTGTGCCTCTGCTGTATCCGAACTCCTCCATCAATACATTTTCTGATGGAGTCTACCGACATATCTACCACTTGCAATGTCAGAACGTAGTTTATCCGCAACTTGCTGATAACGAATCTCTCTTGGAGCGCTTGATTCTGTTATTTCATATTTTTCTCGGACATCCTGCCAGTCGATCTCGGAAGGTATTTCTTCAGGAGAGACCACGATATATGTACCGCGGCCTTGTTCTCTTTACATAATTTAAAGGCTCTTAGACCTATAGAAATGAAATTCTAAACTATGACATTACGTTAATGTCAAGTGCCCGTGTTTTTTGTAACTAGTCACACTTCTGACACAACTGTTATTGTTCGAGCGTAGTCGAGAACTATTCTTCTGAAACTTCTCGACTCTCCGCCAGCTGGCGGATCGCTCGAAGAATATCATGTTAGAACCGTGAACTGTTACTGTTTTTTGGTTTTAGAAAATTCAAAGTTTGGGATCGAATTGTAGCAAGTGAAAACCCTTCAAAATGTTGACGTTTGTAAGACAATGTACTACACTACATCTTGTAGCATATCCTTCCTATGGATATTAGGGTAGACGAGCTTATTGTCGAAGAAGATAGACCAGCTCATATTACCAAACATAATGCTACCATTGATGAAGTAAGAGAAGTTATTGAGGGCGATTACGTTTTTATTCAAGGTAAACATGAACGGTGGATTTTAATTGGTCTAACGAAAAAGAGAAGGGAACTTAAATTTACCCAAGGAGGTGATGAGAATGAAAATAACAAAGACTAGAAAAAAAATAGTAAGGCCTATGCCTCCTTTCAAAAATCTTGAAGAAGAAGCAAATTTTTGGGATACACATGATGTTGTAGACGACATTGATGAAGGGACAGTCGTTGGCTTCCGTAAAGCGAATAAGACGGGGACATTGACGATTCGTTTTGATGAGAAGGACCTGCAAATGCTTCGGGGAAAAGCGTATAAGAAAGGTGTTGGTCCAACCACACTTGCCCGAATGTGGTTAAAAGAGCGGCTTGCTGCTCAATAAAAGTGTACGCTTCTGCTATAGTAAATATGCGATGCAGTATCAGAAGAGTTATCTTAAGATCAATAAATTTGCTGAAATTTGCCGCACGACGCGAAGAACCGTACGGTTTTACGAACAAAAAGGGCTCATAAAACCCGCATACATTGACCCGTTTACCAAGTATCGCTACTATACCGAGGAGCAAGCGCGACATTTTCTTCGCCTTCGGCTTCTCCATGATTTCCATATTCCTTTAAACAAACTTCAAGAGGTTGTAAAGAGCAATAAGGTAAAAGAGACGCTTGAAGAGGAGTTAAAGAAATTTAAAGAAGCAATGATGGAGCAACAGCGAGAATATGAATACCTGATCCGAATGAAACAATTTCTCTATGATGAAGCTGACATTGGAAAATACCTCAAGGAGGAAATATTCGGTCCACATAGACTTCTTTGTCGACTTATTAAAAAAGGAGCATATGATGAGACATATGATTATTGGCAAGAAACAAAAAGAGAAGCAAAAAAACTAGGAATTAATTTCAAGAATGAATATTACATGTTTTATGCAAACCGCTATTATAATCCGAAAGATACTGATATCGAAATCGGACTTATCTGTGAAGAGTTGCCGGAGAAAATAAAAGAAATTTCATTACCAGAGAATATTTATTTTCGAGAAATGCCGAAAACCAAGGCAATTACGTATACATACAAAGGTCCATTTGGTTATTTCATAATTCTCTATCAACATCTCAATGAATATGTGGATGCTCACGATCTAACAAAATCGAAGATTTCATTTGATTATTATCTTGGTCACCAGGACAATAAGAAATCAAAATACGATTTCGTCACCAAAATCTGCTTTCCGGTTGAGTAACCTACAGATTGTCATGCTGAACCCGCTGGAAGCGAGGCTCGCCTTCGGCGGCTTGATTCAGCATCTAGGAGATTCTGGACAAGCCCTTCGGCAAGCTCAGGGCGAGCCAGAATTACGGAAAAGATCCCGAATTAGTATATGATACACCTCTACTGCGACGGATAGTTTACTATTGCTTTATGAAGTCGAGCAATTGGTCAGGAGT
>CAZTFV010000029.1:0-14899 GCA_964613075.1 uncultured Gammaproteobacteria bacterium
TCTCGACTCGCTACGCTCGCTCGAAGAATATTTTGTCAAATCCTGACATATTACCCTGAGTATTCACTGTCTACGCGGATGAGGTATAATAGTGTTATGGCACGGCTCGTTTTTTTTGAAGTACAGGATTGGGAAAAAGAGATATTGACAAAGCATTTCCCGGAGGCTTTCCTAACTGAAGAAAAATTAACACCGGAAAACGCACCTCACTACCAAGGCGCTGAGATCGTCTCGTCTTTTATCTATTCAAGTATTACGAAAGATGTAATCGATACGCTGCCAAACCTCAGGTTCGTTGCTACCCGCTCAACGGGTTTTGATCATATCGATGTTGCATATTGTAAAACGAAAAATATCAGCGTTGCCAATGTGCCCGAATACGGCAGTAACACCGTCGCCGAGCATACCTTTGCCTTGATTTTGACATTAACCCGGAAAATGTATAAATCAATCAATCAGGCAAAAAATCTCAATTTTGACCATCAGGAGATTCGGGGTACTGATCTGTACGCTAAAACAGTCGGTATCGTCGGACTTGGAAAAATAGGGATTAATATGTTACGGATAGCAAAGGGGTTTGGGATGAGACTTCTTGTGTACACAAGAACGAAAAATGAAGAATTAGCCAAGCAGCATAATTTTCTGTACGTTGACTTGGATACACTCATCTCTACATCTGATATTGTTAGTCTGCATGTACCGCTAAATGATGCAACGAAACACATAATAAATAAAGATAATATTTTGAAGTTTAAAAAAGGTTCGTACCTTATCAATACTGCTCGTGGCGGACTAATCGATACCGAAGCAATCATCCTGGCACTCAATAAAGGAATTCTGGAAGGGGTCGGCATTGATGTGTTGGAAGAAGAGAAAGAATTGAGTGAAGAGATCGCTATTTTAACCAATGAATACAGCGCTGATGTCGATCTAAAAACCCTTATCTTCAATCACATCCTCATTAATCATCCAAAAGTTATCATTACTCCCCATAATGCATTTAATAGCCAGGAAGCTTTGATGCGGATTGAACAAACCACAATCGAGAATATCCGCAACTTCCTCGCCAACAAACCCATCAATAAGGTTCAACCTTAATAAGGCAAGTAAGGTTGAACCTTGAAATAACCTTGAAATAAGTTACTCTTCGAGAGTTAAACCACCAAGTAGCCCTTTCGAGTCTTCAACATAATCTTCTACAAAACTCTGATAAGAAAGAATGTCTTTTAAATCACTCTGCTGGGCGGATCGAAAAAAATGTAAAATCGTTTCAGGCTTTACCCAACTCGCTTGCATATTACCAAGATAATAAGGATAGCTCGAAAAATTCATATTGCGCAGTGATGACAAATGGTATCCTGGATTCAGATGAATGTAACGTGATAAATGAAGCAGATACTCATCTGTTTCAACAAGACAAGCTTTATATACCCCCTGAAACAGAGACCCAACCCTTTTATACTTTTTATTAAAATACATCGTATAACTCGTTGATAAACGGTGCATAAGTTTGGTTATGCTATTTACTTTATACTGTTTTATTAAAAGATGTACATGGTTTGGCATAAGAACAAAAGTGAGTAAATCAAGTTCCTGTGAAAGGTTAAGCGGAAAAAATCTCTGCACTCGCATATTCATTTTGCTAGAAGCAATCAATTGCTTTAATTCTTCCACGGGAGAGAGATAGATTTTAAGATAGTAAAGGAAAACTGCATAATCATGCTCATCTTGAAAGATTTTACGTTTTTCTACCCCACGATTATAAACATGGTAATGTCCATTTTCCGTAAATACTTTAACAACATTTTTTGCCGGCACAGTTGTATTGTTTAATAAGGTTCAACCTTTGTCAAGCTATTAAGGTTGAACCTTGAAGATAATCTTATTCCTAAATGATACTTAGGAAGCTTTGACCGGCTCTCTGTCGCCACCAAAATCACGAATTTTACGGTTTCCTTCTACTGGAATATTGAGTAATCCAATTCCGACAATCTGTCTATTAGGGTTTTGTATCGGGTGGAAAGAAGCAACGATTGCCGCCTCTTTGTTGGACTGACCCACATCAACCGCCTCTACCGTGCCATCGGTAACTGTAAGTGCGTATTTTGTATTCGCTGGTAACCTTCTTCCTGTCGCATCAACAAGAAGATCGTGTAAATGTCCATAGACTATCTCATCCGGCGAAAATGCACGTACTGCTTTATGTAATCCTTTCATAACCTCTGCGTTCTCGCCAGTTGCTGTCTGGCCAGGCTTGTGGACTTCCCACACAGGTGCACCGTGAGCAACGAAGATTACTGTTTTTCCAATCTTTCGAGCTTCTTCTACTGCCTTACGGAGTACCTCATTCTGTTCAACCTTTGTCTCTTTATGGAATTTTAAGCTCTCAAACGGTAAAAGGATATGCAGTGATGTCTTCGTCTCGATAGCCGCAGGCGTATCATAAAATGGTATGCCATGCGCCTCGAAAATAGGTTTTGCCGGAAAGATGCGTTCTTCTTTAGGGCGAATTCTCATTTCTGGAATCCCTCGCTCATAGTCAAGCGAGGCTACAATGTCCCAGTTCCCTTCAACGATTGCCACGTGCGTACCTGCATCCTGCAGTCGTTTTATGTACCCGATAAGGTTCAATGCATTTCTCCTCAACCCCGCTTTAAGATTTTGTATGGTTCTTTCCGGAAGATTAGATGAGTAGTATCCATAATTACCTGGGATAATAGATGTACGCATTTCTGCCAAAATTTCAGCATCAGTCATGCTGACAAGCCGCTTCTTGATCTTCGCTTCTTCCTCGCCACCAAGACGTAGCTCTTCTTCCTTCAGCTTAAGGAAACCATCACGAACAGTATGCGTTGCACCTTCTTCTGGTTGCACCGATCCTACATATATAAGCATTTCCTCATCGGTCGCATTCGGATTCTTCGAGCGTAATTCTTTTATATGATTGACAACATAGTTATAGAAGAGGCGTTGCAGTCGTGTGAGTTCTGGTGTTCCGATAACATCTCCGATAAAAAAAGCATATTCAGGTGGATTTTCAATCAGCCTTTCAAGATGTCTGTAAAACCAGTCTGATCCTTCATGAATATCGCTGACATAGGCAATCCTTTCTCGTTCACCAAAATCGTGTTTTTCCGCAGACCGATATCGTTTTTCAATTTTTGCCCGTTGTACTGGATCGTGAACACCGTGTAAACGAATCGCTTGTGCTACTTCCCAAGGATACACATTATTCTCCGCGGCCGTAGTTTTCAAGAATTGACGAAGCGATCCTATTCTTCCTGCCGGAAATCCGCTACGGGTGAGCGGAGCATAAAACGCCGCAGTCGTATCACCGATAAAAGACTGTTCTGTATTTCCAAGCTGAACAGTCGTATCATTAAGGTTTTGCAACCTGTTGAGTTGTTCGGGTGTTATTGCAATTCTTTCTTGCGGAATGAAGAATTGGCTTCCCTCAGCTTGCTGCTCTGTCATATTACTTTATCTCTCTAAGGCGCCTGACTCTTTCCTCAACCGGCGGGTGAGTTGAAAATAACTGTATTAATCCCCCGCTTCTCCCAAACGGGTTCTCAATATAGAGTGATGAAAACGCGGGATTATGACGCATGGGCACTCGCTTGGTCGAATCACTGATAGCCAAAAGCGCACTTGCAAGTGGTCGTCCGTCTCCGATCGTTCTCGCCCCTGTCTCGTCTGCTCCGAATTCGCGTTGTCGGGAGATGGCAAGCTGGACAAGCGATGCTCCGATTGGTACGAGAATAGCCGCGATGAGTGCGATTGCCCCACCGGCATTTCCTTCGTCGTCATCCGAATACCCTCGAAAGAGCATCATGTTGCCGATAAAAGAAATTGCGCTTGCCAAGACCGCGGCGACGGTTGCGATGAGGATATCTCTATTCTTCACGTGTCCCAACTCATGCGCCAACACAGCACGCAGCTCTTCTTTATTGAGTGTATCCAATATCCCCTGTGTTACAGCGACTGATGCGTGGTTTGGACTGCGACCTGTCGCAAATGCATTGGCTTGCCGATCAGGCGTCATATATAGCTTTGGCATCGGCAGATGCATCTTCTTAGTCAGATCTTCAATCATTGTATACAGTTTGGGAGCTTGTTTTTGGCTCAATGGCTTTGCACCTGAGGCCATAAGGGCAATTTTATCTGAGAAGAAGTATGAAACGCCGTTCATGATAAGCGCGATAATGAGGAATGTATACATGCCTGAAACCCCACCGATAATTCTTCCAAAGCTAATAAGGATGACACTGAGAATACCAAGTAGTAAGATGGTTTTGATCGAGCCATTCATATTTGTACCATCTATTTTATCACACTGACGCAAGTAGTGCTAACCATAATTTCGATCTTGATGTGGGATATCTTTGATATTTTTGAAAAGGTATTTAATTGTCCTCTTGTTCGATGACGTGCTCGCGAAGGAGTGATGTTTGTTCGTCGATGTTGGGAAGTAATCCTTCAAGAATGTGTAAGTATTTCATTGGATTATGGATTTGGTACATCCCAGCATATTTTTGTAACCGCCAATCAAAGAGCTGGAGATCCCCATAGTTGAGCATCTTTCCAAACACTCCCTGGAAGATCTCAATTTTTTTAATATTTTGGAAGTTGTATCTTTCATTTTTTTTGAAAATGAGTCCTCTTTTGTAGATGATATAATGAGGCATTATTTCATAGTACTCATTGAGCCATTCCAAAACGACGTAGACTGAGACCAGCATCTCGATGATACTAAGAAATAATAAGCCAGCAAAACTGAGGCCGCCAACGCCAGAACTAATGCTCCCGAAAGAGCTTGCCGCATTGAGACTAAAATATAGAACTGCAAATAGGATTGTCACTAGCAGGTCAGACAAAACTAATTTAAGTACAAGAAATGAGATACTGAGACGTACATTGACATGGCTGACATAAATCTTCTTTTCTTTCTCATTCATACGGACATGATACCGCTAAGCTACGCATAATACAAGGGTCGTGACAAAGCGGTATTTTTGTAATGATCCAGTGAATTTTCCATCGCCATCTGAGGAACCAACACTAACACCTGAACCAATCATCACTTTTCCCTAATCTTCCTGGTGTTTTTCTTAAGCCAAGTGGCAATTTCTTCAAAGCGTAGATGTTTGTTTTCAACCCGCAGTGGAAATGCGACAAATTCTTTTTGTGTTACGTCTAATTCATACCCGTTCAGATATAAAAAACGAGCGGTTGCCGTCATTGACGTTCGTTTATTCCCGTCAACAAATGCATGGTTAAATAGAAGTGAATGAAAAGGTGCTGCAGCTTTTGAAAAAATATCAGGGTATAAATCCTGACCGCCGAAGGATGATTGCGGTCGAGCAAGTGCTGACTGGATAAGTCCTAAATCGCAAATTCCAAAAGATCCACCGTATTCCTCAATCATACTATCGTGGATGGCTATGAGCTGATCAAGTGTTAAATACGCGGCATCTTTCACTTTTTTGCAAGCTCTGTGAGGGCGTTTTTGTATTTTTTGTTAAATTTCTCAAGCCATGAAAAAAACTCAGGTGTTAAGCCGGATGTTTTCTCACCACTTGTTCGAACCTGCACTAAGCCAATTGCGGCGCTCGCATCAATATATACTTTCTTGCCCGCTTTTATTTTTTTTGCTTTTACAAAGCTACTCGGAAGAGTAACTGCTAAGGAATTTCCAACTTGTATTACTTTTTGTTCCATAGTTCACACTGCTCGCCCTGAGCTTTCTCGAAGGGAGTTTATCGAGGTGTTATAACATGTTATAACATACCCATATGTTTGTCAACCCTTCGACCTCTCGAAGCTACTCCCTAGGTGTCGAACCTATCCCACCTGGGAGGTGGAAATGAGGCTACACCTGACGATAGCTAGTGACTCTCCCGTAGAAAGAAAGGTCACCGTTCTGATCTTTTTTGCTGCTCGAATGCGCCATGAGCTCTCAGTCTATCAACACCGCGTTTAACACCCATCCTAAGTGCATAGACTGATGTCACCAGACCTACCACCGCGATAACAGCTCCTGAACCTGTTAAGATCATGTGATTATCATAGGTGTTGCTTAGATCTGGATCAAAGATTACTATCTCTGGGTGAATTTCCTCACATTGGGGAATGCCGTAGTTTTCCAAACATGCCTCCTCAAGAGCTATATCTCTTTCTAGTTGTGAAACCACTATGATCGTCGCTCCTGTAATGGCACCTCCTATTCCACCGGCAAAAAAGACAACGCATTCAGCTATATCATTTTTGTATTGCTTTCCACTCGCCGGATGGTTCCAGCTAAGTCCGCGAAAAAATTCTGCCTCTCTTTCCGATTCTGCCACATTTTCTGCGTTTGCCATATGCTTTCACCTCAGTTACTTTATGGCTTTATATATCGGCGCTACAAGGGGGATTACTTGCTGCCAGTCTGTTGAATCAATGGTTGTTATTTGTTTTATTACCGATTCTATAGGAATCGCTGCTTGCGCCACCATTTGATATCGCGGCTTACTGACTGCCTTGCTTCCTACCTGCCCGACCTGAAGAACAATGGTTTCGTCCTCCGCCTTCGTGACACTTAAGTCATGCCCTTCAAAGTGTACCAGTGCGCCGGGCCTTGTCCTCGCTTTTGGAATGAGTGGAGTACCATCCCGATCTTGAATAAGGTATACAAACTCTCCATTGGCTAAGGGTGCAAATCTAGCAACGAACTCTATTCCTGGCTCAAGCGAATTGTAATAACTATTAAGTGCCTCCCCGACAGCGTAGTTTAAATGGGAGACGAATGGATGTTCATTTTCCGCTGCTTTACTATCAAACCTACGCTTCACAGGCTCTTCGTTATCAATTTTATAACTCTCAAAAGCCTCCAATACCAATTTTTGCATTATCTCCTGCGCTTTCTCAGAAGCCCCTGTGTCTCCTAATGCAGCCAAACCTGTAAGAATAAACTTTTGCGCAAACCAATGAAGGTCTGCTCTTTTAAGTAGGCCACTAATCTCTCGGATCCGCTGATCGGTGATCTCATACTTGAAAAGAGGAACAGTTGCTTCAAGCTGCAAGAGATCCGCCAATTCAGTCAAGCCTATTTCATACGGCGTATATCTTCTTTCTCTATTTCCTTCCTCTATACCCTCATCATACCCTCTTTGTTCATCAACATCCAACTCCACCTCAAGCATCCTACCATCTTGTTTGTAATAGGCATCAAATTCATACGGTGTCTCTGGCAAGCAAATCTGTGCACTGACAGGAGTAACTTCATTATCAGGCATGTAAAAGACTGCTTTTGATTTTTCATTACTCCCGCCAAAAAAAGTCGTAACCATGACAGAACGTGGAGATCGTAAAGAGCCAGGTCTATGTCTACTAAGGTAGGTTATTTCTCTTTTTGATCCGTTAGGAATACTCTCAATGCGGGTATACTTTTCTGTCCATTCATTCAGCCTCTTTATTTCGAGGATGCTCACCCCAGTTTTCGGGTCATCATATTGCCGCTTGAATCCGCCGATTCCATATGGAATCCTCTCCCACCCTGGTAGATGATTACCTGAAGGTCTGTATAAAAAAATGTCTGGGGACATTGCGAGATTATAGGATAAAAATGTGGTTCTTTCAACTTTTTCAGTTGTCTTCAACGTAGTACCGGATTTCCTCTTTTTTCGGATCAAGGAGGTTGTATAGATACGTTATATCTTCATCTTTGTGCCTGATGCAGCCTGAGCTACCAGGATCTTCTTTGCCCAAACGATCAGGATTCCCTGCGATCCCGTGCAGACCAAATGCGCCTGGCAATATCCAGTGGCACTGCTGTCCATTGCACTCAGTATACGGAGTCGGTCCGTACGGCTCATCTGTCGGCGCAGGAATGTTGAGTGTCAAAAAATATGGCGCTGTTTCAGGATTGTCTTTCTGCTCCTCCTTCGCAACAAGTAGCCAATAGTCTTTCCCAAGCAATTTTGGCAACGGCGTTGGCCGCCCACCCGGAATACCTGTCTTTACTACAAACGTTTTAACAAGCGAACTTTTCTTTCGATCTCCTGGAATCCCTTTGAACAACTCCTCTTTATTTGATTTCCGATGTAAAACAAACCAATATTTCTCTACAGGTTTCTCAGACTTTTTCTGCCAACTAAGGAGAAAGGCTCCAAAAGCGATATTAAAAATAAGCACCGAAAGCACTATCGCGATTGTTATTCTCAAAAATTTCTTCTGCTCCGAATTCATGAATGCTTATTATTCGAGCGAACGAAGTGAGTCGAGAATAACTTTTTCTCGACAAGCTCGAAAAATAATGGTTAGCTACCCTTGGAGATTATACCAGACTTATTTCTTCTTCGTGAGGAGGTAAGAAACAACCGTGGAGATAACAATGCCACCGATCACCGCGAAGATAAATTGCGCTGCCATATCTGCCAAAATTACCTCGTTATTTGTGAATCTCATCATGCTGTATACTCTTTTGGCAAAGTCAATTGCCTGGGGGTTAACCATTGTGTAATAGACGTAAAAAATAAATGGCGAGGTAATGCCATAGACCAGTGATATGATAAACCCTTCGCGGATACCCTGCTGAAGCGTCATTTTTCCCCTCAACTCTCTTTCTTTTTTTTCTTTTATTCCAAGATACAAGCCAACGATCGGGATCACGATATAGAAGTAATCGACAAAAGACAGGTCGCTTTTTTCACCGTTGTATAATCCGAGGGAATGCATGAGCGCTATCCAAATCGCGATACTTGCAGAGAGAGCTAGTCCGTATTTAACGGCGTTGGTTTTCATAATTCAGCGTTTACGCAACGTGTAGTACGAAAGAAATGCTCCGAGTACAAATACCCACAAAAGTGGCCTGGCAACTGAGCCGAGCAGTAAAAAGGCAGTCAGAAGCGCAATAATCCAGAAAGCGATAATTGTCATGGTTTTATTTGAGGATCCGACCTTTGCGGTAGTTCTTCTTACAGCTTTTTTTGCCATATATATGTATCATACAGAGCAAAAATTACGCTTGTCAATCGACACATTTCTCAGACCTTCATTATTGCCTCTATTTGTCATTCCCGCTCTTCCGTCATTCCCGCGAAAGTCGAAGATCCTCAAAGGAGGGCGGGAACCTACATTATTGCATCGTCATTCTCATGTAAATGAGAATCATAAACTAAACTCTTTTGATAATTCAACATTGTCAGCGCTCTTACATGGATTATGATAAATAGAGCTGTTCTAGTAAATCATACCGCTTCTTTATGCCTTTATCATCCATTGTGTGATCTTCTTTTATTGATCGATTATCTAAATATCTAATGTGCTCAAGCATACGACTTACCGTAAAAATATCAATTGCCTTTTTATCGTTCTCTGTAAGTGGTAACTCCTTCGTATATACTGAGAGAAACTCTGCAATCATTGATTTCCAGTGATCGATTGTTATTTCCCCTTCTCTATAAAAATTGAAAAATAATACTCCTAAATCAAGTGCCACGGGCCCATATGCAAAATCAGAAAAATCAAAGATATAAAGCTTCCCATCTTCCAAAAAAAGCAGATGTCCCAACGCTAAATCGTTATGTAGTACTGATTTCGTCAAATCTGATCCTAGTTTTTGTCGTTGTAAATAATTGATTACGCCACTTCGTATCTTTCGTAACCTCTCATGGTCTTGAAGATATGGAGATTTTGCATTAGGTGAAGTAAGAAATTGGTCAAAATCTTTCATTGAGTGACTATAAATAGATTCCGCATCATGTGACGATGGGCGGATGTGTTCTATGCGCGGATAGTGCATAAGGACACTATGCATCTTTGAAACAGTTGTTGCGATTTTGTTTAACTGATCTTTCGATAAATCAGAAGCAGGTATCCTTTTTAATTTCTCAAACTTCATTACAATAACCGGATATCTGGTAAAATCTACCGTAATAAGCGCAACCCTTTCACCTGAAAGTGATGGGATAACTTCTGGGGCATGAATACCATGCTTACGTAAGTATTCGTAAATTTTTACTTCTTCGTTTACATCTTTTGCAATTGTATCGCTATGATCAAAAATCTTTGCAATAAAGTCTTGTTTTTCTGTATGGAATATCCACACTGCATTTTCAATTCCTTCTCCTTCTGCTTTCGGAGGTTTTATATTTGTAATTCCATAAAGTTTATGAATAGCCGATCGTACGAATTCAGAAGAAAGTTTTTTAGGAGATGTCTTATTGCTCATGAAGAGAGTATACCAAACTGCAGGAATAGTATCTCGAATCTGTATATAATGATTTTGATCTTCACTTTCGTGAAGATGACAGAAGAGTGAGTAAAAATTATTTCGTTTATATCATTGGAAACACCCGCCCTACGCTTTATATCGGGGTCACCAATAACTTAGTTCGCCGGGTTTATGAACATAAACAAGGGTTCGTTGATGGTTTTACGAAAAAATACAACTTAAACAAGCTATTGTACTTCGAAGTTTTCGACAATATCGAAAATGCTATTGTAAGAGAAAAACAACTAAAGCATTGGAATCGAGATTGGAAGCTGCAGTTGGTCAAGAAAGAAAACCCTACCTTAAGAGATTTATACAATCAAATAACTGAAGATTCTCAGTCAAGCTGAGAATGACAATATCAAATGTCATCCTCGCGAAAGCGAGGATCTCAAAACTCTGATCCTCAATCCCTTCGATTACTCTCTGGGCAAGCAAGCTGAGAATGACGACTGCTTTTGTCATTCTCGCGGAAGCGAGAATCGCCCTTTCCACAGCCATTCTCGTGTAAACGAGAATCATATATGATTAAGTAGACCTCAATCAAGCCTTCGGCTTTTAGGCCATATACTTTGGAGTCGCTCAGACTCGAAGAGGTTGATCCTGAGCGAACGAAAGGGGTCGAAGGATCAATACACAAATACCTACCCTCTTTCCCGCAGAATATGATTTGGCAAGAGCAATTCGGTCTTAACGTTGCCTTCAGGACTAAGTAGAAGAAATTCTTGAGTGAGCTCAGAGACTAAATCTGTCGCTAACTCATGTCCTTTTTTTCCGTTTTCTAATAACCAGTTTTCATATTGTTCTCTCGTCTTTAGCTCACCGGTCATTGCTTCTCCTAATAAGAACCAATATTCATTGTCCAGCTTAACCAATCTTTCGAAGGGATCAAGGATTTTCGGTTGCGCAAGAAATTGCGAGCGAAAAGCTTTTGCACCTGGTATTTCTTCATGTATGTCGGGAAGTTTGTCTATTAATCCAACTGCTACTCTACGCGCAATAATACGTGGTGTATCAAAGATCATTGACAAATGCGAATAATATTCCTCGCCAAAAACTAGATCCGGATAACTATTCTTCAGAACATTTAGTCTATTATCGAAGTCTTTAGCGAGTATTGATATCTCATTTTTATCGCTGTCAACGTCAACCCAGACTTCTAGCGGATCTCTGCCGATAATATTTCCTTCCTTAGGATAGTTACCATATAACCTATGACTTATCCTGTCGACATTTCCAGGATTGCGCGGATCTATGAGCACATCGTTTACTACAACTGCTTCTTGTTTCAACACTTCTGCTTTTAGCCTCTCTATTTGCTCATATTCTGTCCCTGGCGTAGAGACAATCAAGATCTCTATCTCGCTGCGGAAATTTAGGTCGAATTCGCTATAGGCTATGGGGCCAACAAACCGAGCGCCTTCTATGCACCTCTTTTCCAACAGATCAGCGAGAGCTTCTGTTAACATCCTCTTAGCTCTGACGAATTCTGCAGTGTCTGGTATACGATGCCCTCGTATCTGCTCCCATGAAAATACAATTGATTCCATAAGCTCTGCATTATACAGTATGAGGTAAGAAATTGGGAAGAGTAGAGTTATTGTGGTTTTTTGGCCAGGCATTGACGACTACTGTTACCAACTTCCTCCGCCGCCACCGCCGAAGCCGCCACCTGAGGAGCCACCACTTGAGAATCCTCCGCCTTTATTAGGCGTTGCGGCGATTGCCGAGCCGATGGATGAGGAGAACGCCGACATGTTATTGCCAAATGAGCTAACGTTGAAGGGGCTGGTACCATAGTACCAAGTTGGCGTAGGCGGCTTTAAGCCAATTTCCTTCATTGCCTGCGCGAATTTATCAGTCAATCCAAAAACGATAACATATGGCAGCACTTCATTAAAAAGATTCCTCTTCTCAAAAAATTGCTGTCTGTACTTCTCTGCCCCGCTTAAAAATAGTCTATACCCTCTCACCCGTCTAAATATTTCCCGTCCGTAGCCTGAACGCCGCGGCATGAACTGTGAAAGAATCATGAAGAGTAGCCCGCTGACCAAAATGCCAACGCCAAGATCAAATAAGAATACCTGCTCACTTGGGCCACCGGTCATCAGAAGCACAAAGCCGACTATCGAAACAACAACCGCAATAATAAGATATTTTGTCCTGACTTTTTCAGGATCTGTTGGAAAGAGTTTTTTCTCTGTTACATTAACATAAAGCTTCTTTTTTACCTGCGCCAACTCATCATAAAATGTTAATTTCAGATCAGAAACCTTAACTTTTGCACGGTTTTTAAAGAACTCATTAAGCAGATGTGTTTCGTAGTCCAGCAAACCTGTCCTATCTTTTTGCTTTTCCGTCAACTCATAATCGATTTTGCCAAATAGCCATTTTTTGGGAATTTCAGTTATGGTCAAATACCCACGAGTTGCTAGATCTATAATTGTCGCAGTAACATCATGTGTGTGTGCCCGCTCATCCATCAACACGCCAATTTCCGCAGGACGAAGTTTCTCCGGCGGTCCAAACTCAACGACGACTGTCTCATGGCTACCGACAGGTTTTACTTCTCCCGCCTTTGTTTTGTCAGCAGAAAATACATTGGCGAACCAATAATCACGGCCATATTCGTACCAGATATACAGCACCGTGCCTAATCCGAATACCAATGAAACAAGTAATGTAGTGACAGACAGTGGTTCAATAAATTTTTCAAAGAATGTTCTTGGCCTTTCAACAGTCAGGATTGGGATAACATTTTTTTCATAAGAAACCACAACGGTCAAACCTTCACCTGGCAACAATTGCCTTTCAGTTGCGAAATCCGCCCGTGTGCCATTATGTTTTTTTGATTCGCATTGCTCATTGGATCCTTCTACTCCTTGAAAACACCTTATATCTTTTATAGTATTTTGTGGTAGCCAGACAGTGGCTGACGCTTTTTGTATATTTACTTCCCAGCCATTACCTGTCACATTCCAATACAGCTCATCGTACTCGGTAAATCCTCTGAGAACTCCTTTAACAATATACTCAACTTTGTACTGATGTTTTCCGGAAATCGTTTTATCAGGATCGCCTATCTTAATCCGGATATTATTTCCATCCCGATTGACATCATATTTGGCTTTCTGATTATCTTGCAAAACACTTGTAATAGTTATTTCCGTGTAGGTTTTTTCTCCGTTGTCCTCATATACGTATGGAATATCGCGGTAAATTCCATGCTTCTCAAGCGTGTTGAAATCAACGTTGATATTCTCCTGAACACTGACTTCACCGCTTTGCTTTATTCCGATGCTTGAATGAAAATTATCAATTACCCACCCCTCCTGGGCAAATATATGTTGAGGAAACAGCAGGGCAATGAAAAGAAGTAACACCGGAAAAAGAATCCGCTTCATCTCCACAATTTTACCACAAGAAAATGGGAGCAGTTAAAAGTTATTAAAGAAAGCGTAAGAGATGAGAAAGAAAAATACTCATTTAGCCTCATGTATATGTCCTATAGTTGAAATGTTTTGACTATTAAGATATAATACAAGTATGGCATTAGAAAGAGTTGGTTATTCACAAGACATAAGCGTCCATGAACATGCAAGTTTTAGGGAGGTTCCAGTACAGCGATTGGGAGAATCACTACCCTTTCACCCACCCTTACCCTCCATCGCACCTCTAATGCCTCTCTCTGAAACTATCCCCTTAAAACAAGACACTACTGTTACAATTCCCACTCTGGAAGAAAGACTAGCTGAAGCAGTAGTTGCACATGCTGCCGAATTAGGTAGACCTTTAACAGCGAGGGAACAAATAGCAGATGTTATTGTTCCAGAAGTACTTGCAGCGTATCCTAAACGAAGATTTTCCCCAACTAAAATTGGAATGCAAATTGGCGTCAGTCGCCAAAGAGTATTCCAGATTCTTGAAGAGATTGCAGCCACTAATCCTGGGATGAAAATATTAGGCAGAAACGAAACTCCAGAAGAAAAAGCAGCGCTTGCACAAGATATATGTTACCTTGCAGCACATGGAAAAGGCGCTGAAGAGATTGCTTTCGAGTTGGGAGTTCCTGTCAGCGGAGTCGTAAAAGTACTACATCCTAAAAACAGTAGCCGAAGAGAAATCAATAACCCTCGCCGTAACTACAATCTCCGGGGGGTAATTGGTCATATGCGATTACATCAAAGATTAGGTGACCATGAAATTTTTGAAATACTCTCAAAGCGATATAAAAACAGAATTCCCGATCTTACCGAGGCAGAGATAACAGCTATAATTGGTGATTTAACTAAAGAAAATCCAGCATACAGGCTCAGAAAATCTCGTTTAAATGAGATTAGAGGCGAAGCTAGTTCTGTAGAGATTGTAAACTTAGCTGAGCGGGCTTGAGGTTCTTATTGTAATACACCGCCTTTTCAAATTCTCCTCTTGCTGCCTCCTTGTTGCCTTGCGCCAGGAAGACTTCTCCCCTTACTTGGTAAAGCTCTGAGAATACTAGGTTGCCGCTGTAGAAAACATTTTGCGTCAACTGTATGACGCGTTCGTAGTTTTTTAGCTTTTGATAGGCAAGAATCGGCTCATACTGATACCACAGCATGCGTGGCGGAAGACCTGGCTCAGCTTTCTCAAATGCTGCAACTGCTTCTT
>CAZTFV010000030.1:0-14872 GCA_964613075.1 uncultured Gammaproteobacteria bacterium
GGATCTAGATTCTTCGCGGAGTTTATCCTGAGATTCTTCACTGGGTTCAGAATGACATCGAAGGGCTCAGAATGACAACCCTTTGTCAAATCCTGAACGATTACGCAATTAGTTATAAGTGTTGTGGAACAATTCAACGAGATATCTGTGCGTAAGCATCAGGAGAAATTTGGAGGCCGAAATGTGTAATATCGTTTGTATCACGAGTAAAGCCTAATCTTACATCTACGCCCGGGATTGCTGCTGGTTTTATGTACTCTAATATTTCTCCTCTCAACCCTTCTTCGGGAATTACCCTCATCTGTATTCCAGTCGGTTCTCCGGTTTGGATCAGCCTGAGGAAATCAGCCGATTGTAATGGCTCATAGCTCTCCCTACTCTCACTAGGGATTGCGCCTAATTCTGTAAGAATAGATTCAGTTGCTTCCAGGTGAAAACCTCTAAGTTCAGCTTGGCCATAATCAGCATCAGTGAATATGTCTGGAGTTGTATTGATAATACCTCTTTCTGCAAAGATTCTTGCTATTTCTTTGTTTGGGAGTTTCATCCCTGTTCCAGCGAGAACTGCTTTTGCAGCTGCGAATGCTTCCTTTGCTTTTGGTATTCCTAACATTTCTTCACCGCTTAACGGCCATTCTCTATTAATGGCAGCGACTACTCGATTGAGGGATCCTGCCATTAGAGCTTTAGATTCCGTCGCCGGGGTAGCTCTAGCTGCAACAAATTCAGCTAACGACCTTGGTCTACTCAGACCTCCCTCCTCAGCAAGTGTCCAAAAATCTTCTTCTGAGAGACCCCATGCGTTCGCTGCGAAGCGTCCCAGCTGCTCAGCTAAGGAGGTTTATTGCTTGTGCATTAGGACTAGTCTTAAGGAACCATTCGGCGTTCATTTCAAACACAGGACTCTGTCCTTGACGCGGTTGCCCAATAACACCTTTAGAGGCTGCTATATCCGGTACGCCTTGAGAAGAATCTTCTTTTCTTCTAGCCATTTGCAACAAATATAGTCCTATTTTAAATATTATGCAACTGGCTTAGAGGCTTTATTATTCGTTCTTTAGACCGCTGAGCTTTCCTGCAAGGTCGCGGATTGTGCTGCTAAACGCGGGGTTTGCGGCTTGGTTTTGCAACTCAAATGGATCATTGATGAGGTCGTAGAGTTCTTTTTCGCCACTTGAAAGCTCTGCATACTTATACTCAGCAGTCCGAATGGCATAATCGATTCCTTTATAGCCTTTTTTGCTATTGTATGCTTCCAAGAGAAACTCTGATCTGACTGAGCTTTTGGGATATGTGAGCAAGGGAGCTAAGCTTTTGCCATTCACCTTTACCGGTATCCTGATTCCTGCCAGCTGCGCAATCGTTGGCGCGATATCAATGCTGAGGGCAAAACTGCTATTTTCAGAAGCCATTTTTGTCAGTTTGGGGTAGCTTATGATAAGAGGTACCCTAGCGCACTCCTCATAAAGACAGTTCTTTTTACTCCAGCGATGCTCACCCCAGGAGAAGCCGTTGTCGCCAATAAAGATAATAGCAGTATTGTCCCTTCTGTCACCAAGTACATCGACAATCCTCTTTATAGCCCTATCAACTCCTTGGAGGGCACAAATCTGGCTTTCCCGGAATCGGTTTATATCTGCCATATCCTGATTACTTAACGGCTTTATAGCCTTAATAAACTCCGGCTTATCAGATACATCTGCCTCATTGACTGCAGCTGATTGCTCCCACGGATGCTCTTCGCAGTTCTCACGATCCTCCGGCGCAGGCATAGCATAGTAGTCTTTCACCTGATCCGGATCATCCCGGTCTTCATCAAGAGGAGCCTTCACATTCGGGAGGCGATTTTTCTTATTCTTCTTATTTTTATTTCTCGGATCGTCAGGCGCTGCTTTTCCCCCATCGGTATGTGCGGCGTCTGTTGAAACGACAAAGAAGAAAGGCTGCTTGGCTTTTTTTATAAACTTAACTGCTTTATCAGTGTAAACGTCGGTTGAATAATCCTTTGGAGCAAAACCGTAGGAGACGATACGGCCATTTTCATTCATGTCATACCCATAGTACGTATTCTTCACAACACCGTGCCATTCATCCCAACCAGGTGGAATATACTTGCTTTTGTATCCATTCAGATACTTACCTGCAAAACCAGTTTTGTAGCCTGCTTTTTTGAGCCACACGGCGAGTGTTTCATCGTCCAAGTCTTCGTATTGCCTCGATCCGCCGAAGGCGTCAAATCCTCCCAAAGGGAAATCGCCTTTCTTGGGCATGTGATTGGTCCAAACATTGGTATTATGTGCGTAAAGTCCTGTATACAAACTAACCCGACTGGGACAGCAAAGCGGTGTTGTGGCATATGCATTGGTGAAGGTGATTCCCTGTCCGCCCAAACGATCCTGAACAATAGGCATATATTGCAATGTATCTGCCCGCTGGTCATCGGTCAGAATGATAATAATGTTTGGCTTTTCAGAAAGGCGGTGCTGTTGCTGTTGGTAGACAAACAAGACTGTCGGTATGACAAGGAGTAATAAGACAAAAAGGGAAAGTTTGTTAAACAAAGGCTTTTTTCGAGCGTTTCGGGGCATAGATATAAGCGTAGGAAACTAAGTGATAATTGTCAATGCTCGTCGGACAATGGTGTGGACCATGGGGGAATCGAACCCCCGTATCCGCAATGCGAATGCGGCGCATTACCACTGTGCTAATGGCCCTCGTTCGCTCCGCTCAGGGTAAACTTGCTTGCCCTGAGGAGCACTTCGATTTCTCTCAGTGTAGACCCGCGACGAATGGGTGGACCCGAGGGGAATCGAACCCCTAGTCTCTTCGATGCCATCGAAGCGCGATAACCTTTACGCTACGGGCCCTTTAGATAGCTGATTATATACCAAGTCTGCTAAAAACTCTAACTCTAATTGTACTTTTGTGTCAAAATAATCTATTACCAGCACGCCTTTGTATAACATAGGTAACCTAAGATACCTAAGTCACTTAAGCAACCTATGGGATAAAAGTTACTGCAGATAGCCGATGGGATTTACGAGCCCGCCGTCTTTGATGATCTCAAAATGGACATGGGGGCCTGTGGTTCTTCCGGTCATCCCTACCCAACCGATGATTGTCTTTCCGGCTGTAACGCTTTGACCGATCCCTACATTGACCCCTGACATATGGGCGTAATGAGATTTAAAACCGTTGCCGCCGTCTATATAGAGACTTGTACCGTAGCCTCCGTCCCAGGTACCCATGTTAATGGTAACGACTTTTCCGCTTTGCCCGGCAACAATCGGCGTCCCAAATGGTGAGGTGATATCAAGCGCCATGTGATACCAGGTGGCAAACTGCGAGATTCCTCCCCTGACTGGCCAGGTAAAACCTGAGCCGTAGACCTGGGTCGGACCTTGGGCAATGTAGGTCTGGCGTTTGATGGTCGGGCGTTCTGACGGCTTGATACCATCAGGAACGATAAGCATTTGTCCTTCAACCAGCGAGAAAGTTTCAGGATCGGCAAAATTGTTAAAGGGAAAATCAACAATTTTCTGAGCTTCCGTATCATATTTTTTAGCAATAGTATAGACAGAATCGCCTTTTGCGACTTTATGGGAAATACCTGAAACCGGCAGTATTTTTAACTCATCGCCTATAGATAAATTATCATTCGTCAGGTCATTTGCCCAACGGATAGTATCTTCTGAAATCTGGTTGTCAGGGCTTGAGAATTTTTTGGCGATGGTTGATATGGTATCTCCTTTTTGTACTATGTAGATTATGATTTTGTCGCGTGGCTTTTTGGAAACATAGGTCTTAAAAACATCTTCATCAACGATGATAGATTGCTTTTCCGCACTTTCTGTGGCAAGGGTAGATGCTCTTGATGAAAAGATCGGGTACGTATCTGCCAAGTACGGAGCGATGAGCACCCCTACTCCCAATACCGCCATGGTGGTGACGTGCAAAAACGGCCGGTTGTAGCGACCGCGTTTCATAAGGAAGAATTTGACAAGACGGTTTTTGTTTTTTTCAAAATGGATTGAGGCTGTGATGATTTTTTTGCGTGCGTAGAACACGAGGTAGCCTAAGAAGGCTATGAATTCTTTTCCTAAATAGCGAAGCGAAGCAAACGGATTTGGAAACGTAAATTTTCGCATAGCAGGATGGCTTGGGAGTTGTCAGAAAGGGTAGCAAATTTGGCAGAGGATGTCAAATGAACCTTTTGTGTCTTTGAACCTATCCTTATGATTTGCCTAGGCTTTCGAGGAATTCTTCGTTGCTTTCTGTTGTTGAGAGGCGCTCCACGAGGATTTGCGTCCTTTCATCAGGACCGAGCATGTCAATCATCCGTCTCATTGTGACAACTTTCTTGTAATCTGCCTCTGAGAGAAGCAGTTCTTCTTGTCTGGTGCCAGATCGTTCGACATTGATGGCCGGATAGATTCTGCGGTCTGCAAGGCGCCGATCAAGATGCAGTTCCATGTTGCCAGTGCCTTTGAACTCCTCATAAATCAGATCGTCCATGCGACTGCCAGTCTCGACTAAGGCTGTACCGATGATTGTCAAGGAGCCGCCTTCGTTGCAATTTCGTGCAGCGCCGAAAAAGCGTTTTGCAGGCCAGAGTGCTGCCGGATCAAACCCCCCGGAAAGCGTTCTTCCTGAAGGCGCTACTGATAAATTGTATGCACGTGCAAGCCGTGTAATAGAATCAAGCAATATAATAACGTCTTTGCCAAGTTCAACCATGCGCTTGGCGCGGTCAAGTGCTATTTCGGCAACACGGGTCTGGTTTTCTGGTGGTTCGTCAAAATTTGAGGCAATAACTTCACCCTTGACCGACTGACTGATATCAGTTACCTCTTCGGGGCGCTCGCCGATGAGCGCCGCCATGAGATGGGCTTTGGGGAAGTTTTGGGTAATTCCGGCAGCGATTTCTTTTAGAATGGTTGTCTTGCCTGCTTTTGGCGGTGAGACGATCATGCCCCGCTGGCCAAAACCAATCGGCGCCACAAGGTCAATGATTCTGGTTGAAAGAGGCTTTTTGCCTGTTGTCAGGACAACCTGCTTTTTGGGATAAATAGGCGTCAGGTCGTCAAAGTATGGTCGGCGCAGCGACTCATCGGCCGGAATACCGTTGACTTTTTCAACTTTTAAGAGACCAAAATACCGCTCAGTATCTTTGGGAGGCCTTGCTACTCCTTCGACCAAATCACCACCGCGGAGTAAGAAACGTCGGATTTGTGATTGAGAGATGTAAATATCCCGTCCTGAGGGGAGAAATTTGGGTCGCAGGAATCCATGGCCTTCAGGCTGGATGTCCAGATACCCCTGGACAGTTTCAGTTGGCGCACTTTGTGCAACACTGCCAAATTGCTCACTATTTGCATGGCGCAGCGCATAGTCCCTTTGCTGTGTATTGTTTTCTCGTGGTGCTTCTTGGATGCGTGGCTCAGCAGCAACAACAGGAGCTTCAGCTGGAGGTACTGTAACCGTTGACTCTGTCGTCTCGCCACTCGGCTCTACTTCTGCCCGAACAAGCCGCTTTGTTGGCCCGCCTTGGCTCGCCCCAGGCGAGACAGGTGGTTTACCGACAATATCTGAGGCAGATGTGGAGGACGATTTCTTTTGTACCATAGGATAGAGATTACAATAAAAATATCACAATTCGTTGATTAGTTAGCGTTTGGGTTTTGGAACATCTGGTTGGGAAAGCTACAAACGAAGGATTCTCGTAAACGTTAATTGCCTGTATTACACCATATTGCTGCCTATTTTGTCAAGGAGTAAACTGGTAACAGCTCACGGTTCTGACACGATTTTGTCATTGCGAGCGTAGCGAAAGATCTATTCAGTAAAAGATTCTTCGGCTTTTAGCCTCAGAATGACAGTTTTATAAACTTCCGACGACCTTACGGTCGGGGATCTAAGTATGGAATTGTTAGAAGTGTGAACTGTTACACTGAATATTATTATTTCTATCGAGATGCAAGGAATGCCATGAGAGAGGAGGAAAATACAATCCTCTAGTATGGTCTGTTCAGGAGTTCGTTTATCGATGGAACGCGAGGCGGTTGTTGACCAAAACGAATAAATCTGCCGTTCCCGTCAGTAAGATTCGTAATCATAACTCCTTCTTTATTATAAGTAATAACGTATTCAATTGCGTCTTCTTCCACCAGAAACCCTCCAGCAGCTTGCATAATCACTAACTCTCCAGCTTCATTTGGAGCAGTCCAGGTTCTTTCCCCACCAAAAGCTACATCTTTTATGGATGAGAACTCTCCTTGAATCAAGACACCTCCTCGATTAGTCCCTGACGCATGCAGCCGAGTTTGTTGGTCATCTACTGGGTGTGGAAAAAGAATCTGGAGGTTGTCTCCACCCCTTTCAATAACTCCACGATTAAAAAATAACCTAACTGCAGGATTCCTTATCCTATGATCGTAGTAATCTCTCATTACTCGTTCCGCTAAATCAGGAATCCCTGCACGCTCTTGGTCTTTAATTCGGGCCAATTCTGTGAGTCGAAGCACAATGGTGTATGTTTGTCCTAGCGCTCCTAGCTCTTCTTTGCTTAGCTCGGAGTATGGATAAAATTTATCCAAAACTTCGACTGCACCTATTTTTCCAAACGCTGTTTTCACTTTATTAAGAGCTATCTGCGCCTGATCTGATGGATTGCCTTCAAATGTTGGAGCATCTTTCATCATTCCACATTTATCATCAACACCAAAACGGATATTATGAACATCTCCTCGCTTCAAAATCATCCCATCAGCAGCAAATTCGATGAGGATCGATGCCCGTTCCTGACCTGTCGGAATGAAGTCAAATGAGAGAATGGGTACTCCATCTGCGTTTTTCTCAAGACTTCGTCTTACAGTATGGGTAGGATTTTCTACACTTACTGGATTTCTGAGTGCGTATGAGACATTATGAAGAGCCAATAGTGCACTAGATTGGATCTCACCGACGAATTCACTATAAAAAGGGGGGCGAGCCTGTCTTTTCTCTTGTTCGTGAGCTCCATTATCTGGTCTTATTTCCGTAGTATTAGCCATAATTCGTTGTAATTATATCACTTATTTAGTTTTTTTGTCAACTGCTATAGGATTCATATAACAGGTCACTGTTACAACACAATATTCTTCGAGTGAGCCTAGCGAATCGAGAAGTTCTCGAGGCAGTTCATCTCGAGTGAAGCCCCGCTAAGCGGGGCGAAGTCGAGAGACTCGAACAATATCGGTTGTGTCAGTAAATCTGAGTAGTTACTGCCAGCACACTGGCTGGCTTGACAAAATCCTATAAGAGTGTTATTCTCCTTTCCTGTCATGCTGAACTTGCTCGCCCTGAGCGAAGCCCCGTACCATACGGTACAGGGCGAAGCCGAAGGGATTCAGCATCTTTTGAGATTCTGAAATGAATTCAGGATGACAATTTTTGCTATGAAGCAAACTGTATTACTCCTCTCTTTCTTGCTCATGACCGGTCTTGTTTTTACGCAAGTGGTGTTTTCTCAATCCAGCAGATGTGAACCTATCTATAATGGTGGCCTTACCTGCGTTGAGTCCGGCAATATTCTGATTGATAAGAAAATCAACCATCCCACCAACCAAAGGCAATTTGTTGATCAACTAGGCAGTGAAGACCCGCATTTTGCTCCAAACCAAGAGCTCACTTTTATCATTGATGTTAAGAATACCGGCAAGAGTACCTTGTCAAAGATTAGCGTTATCGATATATTCCCGCCGCAATTCGTCGAGTATGTTGATGGGGTGGGTGTATTTGATAGAAAGACTAAGCTTTTTACCTTTACAATTGATCAGTTAAAAGAGGGTGAGACAAAGCGTATTACTATCAAGGCACGCACAGCAAAAGCAGACCAGTTCCCTGGCAATGCTATCGCCTGTCTTATCAATCAGGCACAAGCCTATACCGACAGGACGAAAAATAACCCAAGCCAGGACAATGTCCGCTTCTGCGTACAAAGGCAAGGTCAAATAACACAACCTCCGTCAAATGGCGGACCGACACCAACGCCAGTGCGCCAGCCGGATACAACAAAGGGCGGATTGCCAGTGCAGCCGCAACCGAATGCCAAAACCTCGCCAAAAACAGGACCTGAGGCACTAGCGCTTATTGCGCTTCTTCCTTCAGGGCTTATAGGTCTTCTGCTGCGAAAGAAAACGCCGCGAAGATAGTCCCGAAGCACAGTATTGACAAGGTTTGTAGGAGTGTGCTACATTCTTGTCTCCTACAACTACAACAACTGCTTTACAATAACATTCTTCTGCTCGTACTACTGTCCCAAAAGAACAATTATGAAACAAATAGGTGCGCTCGTTTCTATCTTGATTCCTATTTATAACGCTGAGACATTTCTTCCTTCCTGTCTCACAAGCTTGCTTTCACAAAGCTATAAAGCAATTGAGATTATCGCGATTGATGATTTCTCGCGGGATGCTTCATATGCTGTCTTGCGCCAATTTGCGAAAAAGGATAAAAGGCTTAGTGTCTATCGGAATAAGAAGCGGTACGGTCCGGCAATTTGCTTGAATCGTGCTATGCGGCGGGCAAAAGGACGGTTCGTTGCTTTTATGAACCCGCATGATGTGACTTCGTTACACCGAATTAAGCGGCAGGTTGCATTTCTCTCCTCTCAGCCAAAAGTTGTTGTTATTGGCACCCAGTGTACCTTTATTGATATCAGAGGAAAAAAGCGGGAAAAAACCTCATATCCGACTGAGCACGAAGCGATTTATCAGACACTCCTACAGAACCGAACCATGCGCTACGAAACAGCGCTGATTGATCGTTCAATGTTACCCAAAGACATTCTCTACTTTACTACCGATACCTATCCGTTTATTTATAGCGAGGTTTTTCTGAAGCTCCCCCAGTATGGACGATTTGCCAATCTTGACCAATCTCTTTACTACCCCAGGGAGGCAGTCGGAAAAACATTTAGACCCCTGACCAGCTTAGATAAGGTCGTATCATTTGTGAAGCTTGGTTTTAATGCCTTCGCCGAGTACGATTACCATCCCTCCATGCGGCTGTTCCTTAAACCCTTTTTAAACCCGATAAAGACGATCTTTGAGTAGTTGTCAAGACCCAATTTTGTTTTCCCATAGTTATCCACATTTTTCTCTCATAAAAATTTATCTTGATATATCAAGCTTTTTTTATAACAATTTACTCTAGGTCATATACAAAAGCATAACCGCATTGCTATAGGTTGACACACTTGACAAGCTGTGGTAGAATGGTTTGGCTATAGTATGAAAAAGTTTCTTGCCCTGTTTAGAGTTAGCAAGCAAATCCGCAAACACGCTCTTTCTGACAAAGAAGCATTCATAATTCGTCAAGGCCGCGAACAATTCAAGAAGTTAGTTGATAGAGGGTTAACTATTCCGGTAGCACTTTTATAGAATATCCTGAGCTCTTGTCCTGCCTGCCCTGAGCCCCGCTGAAGGGAATTTTATCTAAGGATGTCGAGGGATAAAAAAGAGCATCGCTTTCGTTACTCTGATAATAAGTTCTGGTACGAGAAGCAATGCTCTTAGGGTAAACGGCAATTAGTTCTTCAGGCAGGAATAAAACTAAGTGCCAAATATCATTTATTGCAAATATTCGTCAGTCTTGTCAAGACAAATAGCTGAGGCTAGAATGTGAAAATTTTATTGCTGGATCAATATTTTTTCACGGAATTTTTTCTTACATTTACGCTCAGACCACGATACGCACAAGTTCGTTTACATTTTTGGGTGAGGTAGGAGTGTAGGCCTTGCCCGCCGACCAATCGCTCTGCGAGGCGTGAACGAATAGTTCTGGAAAGCCGAGCAGGAAGATAAGGCGGGGCAGGCCACGTAAAAAGTCTGCTTGTGTTTTGGGATGAGGTAGGAGTGTAGGGCAGGCACTCTTACCTCTTTCGAGTACAAGAGTAAAAAACTTTGTACGTGGCAGGCACTCTTATTTATCCCTCGAAGCTTTCTTGACCTCCGTAGTTTTTAACGGAGGAGGTAGCGAAGAGGGACCTCTTTAAGGTCTAGAAGTTGTCTTTGCAAAAAAGGAGTCTTGCATCTTTCTTGGTGTATGCTTTTTTTTTGTAACTTAACATTCTCAGAGCTTAAGCTCCGAGTAACAGGTCACACTACTGATAGAATATTCTTCGAGTGAGCGTAGCGAATCGAGAAGTTGTCATTGTATAGTTCTCGACTACGCTCGAACAATAAAGTTTATGTTAGAAGCCTGACCTGTTACAGCTCCGAACAATACTTGTAATCTCCCTTCTCATTCTTTTATACTGCAATAATGGACGAATCGCGGACGATTGAGTCTCATAATGGAAGGCTAGTAACGCCAACCGCACCTGGTAAACTAGCGGAGCTTCGGCAGCTGGTCGTAGATCGCTTTCGAAGGCGACCTGAAACACCTACCACATCATCGCTTCATCCTGCAGTAATCGAAGCACCAGAAAAAGAGATGTTATATGGCGATGTTGCAAAAGAAATTTCTCCAAAACAAAATGCTGGATATGAGTTTTCTCCACGGGATTGGACGGAGTGGCTGAGAAGAAATATTGATGTTGTCCAAAAAGCACCACAAAAAGTTCGCGCAAATGCGGGTGCACTCATGTATGGATTTGTCTACGGTGTCAATTATATGTATGAAGAGCACCTCAGAAGAGGAAATGAATTTCCTGAAAAACCCCATATAGGAATCGCTCTCTTTCAAGATACTGCGGGCGCTGGAGATGGAAGAGTATGGGTTAGCAGAAATTACTTGCTAGGATTTGCAAGAAAACCGCTCGATATTCCTGAATCTATTCAGAGCACTTATGCAGATACACAAACAGTTTCTTTTTATGGAACACCAATGCAACGCCTTCGATTAACAGGCGTGCATGAGGCAGACCACGCGCAGTATCAACAAACGCACCCTGATGAGGATGTGACCTTCGAACAGACGGTTCCGGACCAGACGAGTCAAGCGAGATATGATGCTAAACCGATTGAGCTACGCGCACTACAGGAAGAGATGCTCTATGCAGAAAAATCAGGATTTCCACAAGAGACAATTTCAGTACTACGAAGAAGGATTGCAGCAGCAAAACAATTTCAACTAAATCTAGCTCGTCATTTTGTAAGAGAAGCTACTTCAACTGGATAGGGCTAGATCTTCTTCGCAAACAATATCCGTCCCGTTGCCGTCTGAATCACTCGCGAAATCACCACATCAATCGTCTTCTCAATAGAATCTGCGCCGTGTTCTACAACAATCATCGTCCCATCATCTAAGTAGCCTACGCCCTGGCTTGGATCTTTTCCCTGGTGCAGAATTTTGATATGTAGAGCCTCACCGGGAACAGCCGTGATCTTTAACGCGTTGGCAAGTGCGTTGACATTGACAGCCGGGACATTTTGGATGCTGGCTTTTTTCTCTAAATTATAGTCGCAAGTGAGGATTCTGCCTTTATTTGCTTTTGCCATGCGGATTATCAACTCGTCTACTTCAGTCTTTTTCAGACCGTTGCCGCGTGTTCCATCAGAAAGAATCTGAACTTTGACGAATTTTACCTTTTTGAGCTTTTCCAAATACTCAAGTCCTTTTCTCCCCCGCTCGCGTCTGACAGTATCCTGTGCGTCGGCAATATGCTTGAGCTCAAGCAGTACGCTATCCAGAACAACAACGTAGCCTGTGAGTAATCCCAAATGGATAACGTCAAAGATACGACCATCGATAATAGCAGATGTGTCCAAAAAAAAGCTATGCTCAAGCTTTTTGTTCTTTTTAGGATTGCTCTTTCGTTGGCCTCTTGGGTGCGGAATAAGGTTGGGCAAACGAGTAACCACCGTCTTGGCTATCTCATCAGCCAAAAGCCCCACGATACGGGGAGTAAAGATGGCGGGCAGACGAGGGTGATTGCCCCTTGTCCCAGGCTGTTTTGTTTGTTCTTCATTTTTTGTTGTTTTAGCCATAAGTGTTTTTGATGCTGGACTCTAGAAGTTAGATGTTAGAATTTGAAGCTAGAGGATAGAAGTTTGATCTATTTTCTAATTTCAAACATCAAGATCCAACTTCTAGCATCCAGCGTCTAGTCTCAACTTCATTTCAGGGATTTTAGCACATCTGGCAGGCTCTTGTGCGATTCTGCTGTCAGTATAGATGTAAACCCTAACTTTTCAGCCTCGCGGATGCGTTTTTTCAATGCTGTTACATTGCGCAGTTCCCCAAGCAACCCGACCTCTGCAATGCCGACGGTGTTGGTGAGCGAGAGGTTCTTTAGACTTGAATAGATGGCCAGACAGACTCCCAAGTCAACGGCAGGATCAGAAAGGCGCATACCGCCTGCGACGTTCACGAACACATCCATTGTATCAACCGGTAGATTGCAGTGTTTCCGAAGCACAGCAAGGAGTAACTCTATGCGTCTGGCATCTATACCCGAAACTACCCTTCGCGGCATGGGTAATTTTGAAAACACAACCAGTGCCTGCAGTTCAACGAGAAACGCCCTGGACCCTTCCATAGTAGCAACCAGCACGCTACCCGATGCGCCTTTATTATCTTTTGCAAGAAAAATCTGCTCGGGATTTTTGATCTCGATCATTCCCTCCTCTTCCATGAAGAAAAGCCCGACCTCATCGATCGGACCAAACCTGTTTTTGAGACTACGAAGAATACGGGTCTTTGAAAATTTTTCTCCTTCTAAGAAGAGAACCGTATCTACCATATGAGAAAGAAGCATTGGACCTGCAACCATACCTTCTTTTGTGACATGCCCAACAAGCAATACTGGAATGTTGAGTGTTTTTGCGGCTTTTACAAAGTGCAGTGTGCCATATCGGATCTGGGCGATGGATCCAGCAAGTCCCGCGACATTTTCTGATTGGAGCGTTTGGACTGAGTCTACAACCACCAACTCCGGCTTTACATCTTGTATCTGTGCTATAGCTGCATCCGGATCTGTGAGAGAAAGAATCAAAAGGTGTTCGCTTTCTTTCTTTTTACCAAGCAGCCTTGTCGCCCGCATCTTAATCTGCTCAGCCGATTCTTCGCCTGATATATAGAGTATTTTTTTCCCTTTTTCAGAAAGAAGTAAGCAGAGCTGCAGGAGGAGTGTTGATTTCCCAACCCCCGGGTCACCCGCAATCAGACAGACAGCGCCTGGGACAATACCTCCTCCAAGCACTGTATCCAACTCGCCAAATCCGGACGGAATGCGTTCTTTTTCTAAAACTCCTATTTCCTTAAGTGTTTTAGGCGCTACGAAGACATCTGGCGCATCTTTTGTACCAAACCCCAGTGTTGATGGCTCCTTGCTTAAGCGAATTTGTCTAAAGCTATTCCATGACCCGCATTCAGGACACTTGCCTAAAAATGCCGGACTGTCATATCCACATTCCTGGCAGACGTAGGAAACTTTTGCTCTCATGGTTCGATTATACCTGTTTGAGGGTAGTAAATGAAGCTGAAGAATAGCTTAAAACTAGACGATAGATGGTGGACGGTAGAAGATGGAATTTTGAAGATAGAAAATGGAAGATGGAAATTACGATATCTGTCCTCTATCTTCTACCCTCAACCACTACTTTCTATCTTCCATCATCTATCGTCAAATACTTTACCTATACCCGATCGGTTTCTCAAGAAGTACCGGCACCAAATCGATGCGGTGGCGTCTTTTGTCAATACCCGAAACAGTGACAGTGATTATTTGTTCTGCCCTGTACGTAGTTGTCGGTGGAACTTTTTCTTTGCGGATAATTCCTTCAGTCCCTTCTTGCAGCTTTACATAAACATTCCCATCTTGCACTTTACTGACAGTACCCGTAACTTTTTTGTCAATGGGATATTCTTTGCTTATTGCTTCAAAGGGATCTTCTGATAGACGTTTTATTGAGAGGTCTGTTCGCTTTGCATCTTTATCGTAACCTATAATAACAGCCTCAATGCTATCGCCTACTTTATACAGACTTCCTATGTCCTCCACTTTCTCCCAAGTGATTTCTGAGATATGTATCAGTCCGTCTATGGTTTTTTGGTCTTTGTCGGTTGTTTTTTCCGATATCGGTATGAGAACAAAGATACCAAATGCGGTTATATTAGCAATAGTTGTACTTAATTTTTGTCCAATCGGAAATTTCTTTTTGATGTCTGCAAACTCTTCATCGGTGATCGTGCTTTTTTGCGAGAAGATGATTTTATTCTCCTGCCTATTGAGTTCTAAAATGGAAACGGTTATTCTGTTCCCGCTGGTTAACTGTTGTCCTTGCAAGAATGATGCATGCGAGAAGGGCAAAAAGCCGGTCAGGCCGTTTGGCATAACGGCAAGATACCCTCCCTTAGTACTATCTGCAATGCTTGCCTCTATTTGTTCTCCTTTTTTCTTGAGATTCTCAAGATCCTGCCAGGCTTTATCCTCAATAAATTTTCGCAGAGAAACGAGCGGATTGCCGGCGTCGGATTCGGGATTGAGGATGCTCACCATTACTACATCGCCTACTTTTACTAACTCAAGGAGTCGGTTGAGCAGTCGTTTATCTCGCTCCAGAACGAGCGCTTCGGATTTGGCATTGATGTCAACGAGGATTTCCGAGCGAGTAAGTTTGGTTATCCTTCCTTTTACTATTTCCCCTCTTTTCAATGCAACTGGCTGCGCTTTTTGACGAGCCATAAGCTCTGCCATTGTCGTAGACCCTGAGCTTGTCGAATGGGTAGATTTAGATTGTCCTGAAGTGTCTGTTGCCACGTCTCATTACCATACCTTTCTTACAAAGATTAGGCAAAGTATACCACTATAGTAGTGGGAGCGCAAGTAACTGTACGAGATGAGGACATCGGTAACAGTAGAGAATCAATATACTCAAGTGGAGTG
>CAZTFV010000031.1:0-14575 GCA_964613075.1 uncultured Gammaproteobacteria bacterium
TGTAGTCTTACTTATGCCAACGCACAAAGCGAAATTAGGAAGTAAAATGTTTTAAAGTATTATTGCGAGCTTGTCGAGAAATACTTGTCATTCTGGAGGGAGCAAAGCGACCGATAGAATCTCATATAAAAGTAGACCTTATCGCTTCGCTCGAAGAATAGTGATATGATAAACTAAACAGTATGAGATACTCACAATTATTTCTCCTTCGACAAGCTCAGGACGAAAAGGAATAGATATGAAATATTCAGTGCTTTTCGCAAAAACACAAAAAACTTCCCCGCGGGATGAGGTGTCAGTGAATGCGAAATACCTGCTTCGAGGCGGGTTTATCGATAAACTGATGGCCGGATCGTATACGCTTCTGCCGCTTGGGAGACGAGTTGAGAGAAAGATTGAGCAAATCATCCGGGAGGAGATGGATGCGACGGGCGCACAGGAGGTTCTCATGCCGCTTCTTCATCCCAAAGAGATCTGGAATGAGACAGGTCGCTGGGATTCTGCAAAAGAGGTGATGTATCAGTTTGAAAAAGACGAGAAAGCATATGCGCTCTCATTCACCCATGAGGAAATCGTCATGGATCTTATCCGAAAACACGCGGGGAGCTACAAAGATTTTCCTGTCAAGGTCTACCATTTCTCAACCAAATTCCGTCAGGAACTTCGGGCAAAATCCGGAATTTTGCGCGCGCGGGAATTTCTTATGAAAGATCTCTATAGCGCGCATGTGTCAGAGGAAAATCTCATGAAGTATTATTGGGAAGTAGCAGATGCGTACATGAAAATCTTCAAACGCATCGGTTTGCATATAGTCATCGCGGAAGCTGCAGGAGGCGTGTTTACCAAACAAAATACCCATGAATTCCAGGTCATTTGCGATTCGGGCGAGGATACAATTTATCACAAAACAGGTTGGAAATATTACAAAAATAAAGAAATTATGACTGACGAAGAACTGAATGACCCAGAGGTAAAAGCGGTCCAGGCAATTGAGGTCGGCAATATCTTTCCGCTTGGCACTATGTATTCTGAAAAGATGAACGCGCTTTTTACCGATCATGATGGTAGTCGTAGACCATTGTGGTTTGGGAGTTATGGTATCGGCCCGACGCGCACAATGGGAGCAATTGTCGAAGTGTCACACGATGACAAGGGTATTATTTGGCCAAAGTCTGTTGCTCCGTATCAAGTTTATCTGGTTGGCCTGAATGAAAAGGCCAATGACGTATATGAAAAGCTTGAAAAAGCGGATATTGAAGTGTTGTATGACGATCGGGAGGACGTAGGCGCTGGGCAAAAATTTGCAGATGCAGATCTCATCGGCATTCCTGTCCGTTTGGTAGTTTCACAAAAGACTGGAGATAAAATAGAGTGGAAAAATAGAAATTCAGAAAAAACCGAGCTATTGTCCCTAGACGAAGCCCTCAATAAACTCCACTGACGAGTTATTGAGTAAATTTGAAGGTAGTAAGAAATTGCTGAAACTCGTCGTTGGATTGTTTTAACGGAGTATAGATTTGGATATAGGGTTGAGTAACTGTTTGGACAATTTCAAACTCATACAATGGACCTGTATGAAGTACGGAAAAACGGACTGCGTTAACACTATCTATTTTTGTTGAAGAGATTGTTTCTCCATTAATGCTATTCATCAGACATTCAATCCCAGGCTTTGAGTCATCTCTACAAACAGGCAGCGTATTATACGAATAAAAATCCGTTCTATTTTTTGAGATGTGAATAAGATCTGTTCCAAGTCCAAGCTCATCTTTTGTCATCCATATTCCGTTACCTTTTTCTTTAACAGATTTGTACTCGGTTGGATATTTAAATTCAATGCCAAGTCTACCGCTCGTGTAGGACTTCCATATTGACTGATCAGGTGTTGGGGTGGGGTGGCGTTTTTCGGCCATGAGTTGTTCTTCCATTTGCATGATCTTTATATTGATAAGCATTTGGTTATACTGCATGCCAAAATAAAATCCTAAAATAGGAAGGGCAATAAAAAGGATAAAAGCAATTGCTTTGGAAAGCGGCGTGACAGTTGTTAATTCTTTCGGAAGCTTCACAGATCCAGTATTGCAGATCTAATAACACTCGTCAACAAAGTTGTCATCCTGGAGCAAAACGCAGTGGAGCGATAGGATCCCATTGAGATTCTATCGGCCTTCGGCCTCCAGAATGACAGATAGAGATTGCTTCGTCCTCGCCTAAGGCGAGTTCCTCGCAATGACATGGGGATCAGAACGGTAGCGGGAAGGGGGTTTGGAAGTTAAGAATTTTTATCCAGAAAAGTGTGTATGCCAGGATAAAGACAATGCCGGCAATAATATATACAACTGTCATTATAGATGATCCGCCGCTTGCCGCCTTTGCCGCAGTACCTGCGGTGTGCACAGAGCCCGCAGCAACACCAGAAGCACCTTCTGACACAACTGATGCAGTAGGTTGTACAATAGTAGTAGGTGTAAATGTAGAGGGAGCAGGTTGGCTGACAAACGGAGATGAAGAAGCCTGTGGCTGAGTTTGAGAAGCCGGCTGGGCAACTGGTTGAGAAGCTGGACTCGCAGCAGGTTGCACCGTTGCAGTAGACATTCCCATTACACGTTCATACGCTTCTTTCAGCTTGGGATCAAGATTGGCAGGAGTCTTCTGATCCATAAATGTATCTGAATTAATCATCATGCATTCTTTAATCTTTGTCAAGTAATATGGCCTTCCTTTTCTGCTAACTTTTGAGTTTTGACTTCGCATTCTGTATACTACAACAGATGCCCATTCGACTCTCCCGATTAAATCGGGATCGCTCAGGGCAATAGTCCTTCGACAGGCTCAGGATTTGAGGATGCTGAGTGAAATCGAAGCATGAGTTTATCGAACTATGAAAATTATTGTTACCCATACCTCTCCCGACTGGGATGCGATAGGCTCAGTCTGGGTGCTGAAAAAATACCTGGCCGGATGGCAGCATGCAGTTGTTGAATTTATCCCTGCGGGTGAAATAAGTGATAGGATTAAAGGAAAGCAAGTCGAATACCACGGCGCAGTCGTCAAAATCGGCGATGATGAAATAATCCACGTTGACACCGGCATGGGGCCTTTGGATCACCACCAGACAGAAAGGCAGGATGTCTCAGCAGCAGGTCTTGCCTGGCAATATATACAAAAAGGGCTTGAAAAAGCAGGCGATCATTTTACAAGCGAGCACAAAGAGGCAGTTTCCCGCATGATAAAAATCATAGTTGATACAGATCATTTTAGAGAAATCTTCTGGCCGGATTCGGCAAGTGATTACATTGATTTCTCGGTTCTTGCCGCGCTTGACGGGATGAAGCTCATGCGGCCTGACCAGGACAGCTATTATGTGGAGTGGGGAGTTGAGACACTCAACAGTTTACTTCACTATTTTGAAAATAAAATCTGGGCAGAGCGGGAAATCGCCATCAATGGCCGGGAATTTACCACTAAATGGGGCAAGGCAATAGGATTTGAAACCATCAACGACTCGGTGATAAAACTCGCGCAGAAAAAAGGCTACATGCTGGCCGTGAGGAAAGATCCGAGAAAAGGGTATGTCCGCATTAAAGCAAGACCCTCAGAAACAGGGAAAAATGAGGTAGATTTGACATTGGCATGCGAAAAGTTAAAGAAAATTGACCCTGGAGCAACGTGGTATTTACATGTCTCAAAAAAAATGCTATTAAATGGGACAGTGAAGAATCCGAAGATGACACCGACGAAATTAACATTAGATGAGATAATAAAGGTACTGGAGACGATATAAATTAACCTAATTAATCTAATTAACCTAATTATTCTAAAGAAGTACCAATGACCAAATGTTTAGAAATTTAAATAAATTAGGGTTTTATTAGGTCAATTAGAAATTAGGAATTAGAAATTTCTATGGATTGTATTTTCTGTAAAATCGCCAATAGTGAAATTCCCAAGGAGTTCATCTATGAGGACGAAGACATCATGGTCTTTCCAGACATCAAGCCGATAAAGCCAGTGCATCTTCTTATCATGCCCAAAAAGCACGTCCCGGATTTTCTTGATGCAGATCCTGTGCTTTTTGAAAAATTAGGACGCGTCGTCCAGCACATGATAAGAAAAGAGGGTTTACAGGATAGAGGCTATCGGCTTATTGTCAATGGTGGCGGCGCGCAAATCGTCAACCATCTCCACGTCCACCTCACCGGGCCATGGGCTCGCCCCGCTGAGCTTTAGCGAACTGGGCGGAAAGCCGTGGCGATGTAAAAAGACCGGGTAGTGTCCTAATTTGATTTTCTTGTATTGTAGTGCTTGACCGCTAAAGGAACATGTGTTACCATGTAGCCATGGACATGAATAAATTAGCAAAAAAGATAACGACAGAAGCCACAAAGGAAAAAAATCCCGCTGCTGTTGAACTTGGTCGATTGGGTGGCAAAAAAGGTGGTCCAGCTCGTGCAAAAAAATTAACTGCTAGCCAAAGAAGTAAAATTGCAAAAGATGCAGCATTAAAGCGTTGGAATAAGAAAGGTTAAAACGTTTATAAAAAAAACAACAGTACCGTTAACCGCTAATGAATTTATTGAACAGCAACTTGATAAACATCTAGAAGAATTAGAGCAAGCTCTCAAATCTGATGTTTTAACCTTTGTGGGCGATTTAGTTGGTGCTGTAGATGATGTAATAAAAAATGTTATTGAACAAAAACGTCAGGATTCAAAAAAATATGATAAGCTGACAATAATAATGACAACTAATGGTGGATTTATAGAAGTTGTACATAGAATAGTTGATACTTTACGTCATCACTATAATGTTATAGATTTTATAATTCCAAATTATGCATTTTCAGCCGGAACTGTGCTTGCAATGTCGGGAGATGCAATATTTATGAATTACTATTCTCGTTTAGGACCAATAGACCCTCAATATGAAACCCCTGAAGGGAGAACTGTCCCTGCTTTAGGGTATTTGAGACAGTATGAGCGATTGCTTGATAAGGCAAGAGATGGTAGTATTACATTACCGGAAGTTCAGTTAATGATTGAAGGTTTTGACCAAGCAGAACTTTATAAATATGAACAGGCAAGAGAGCTTTCTATCTCATTACTTAAAGACTGGCTTGTGAAATATAAATTTAAGAATTGGACGAAAACGAATACAAGGGGTAAAACAGTTACTCCTTCTATGAAGAAAAAGAGAGCAGCAGAAATAGCTAAGATATTAAATGATACAGACAAATGGCATACACATGGTTACGGGATATCAATGGACGTTTTGCGTAAAGACCTTAAATTAGTTATAGACGATTTCAGTACAGATCAACAATTAAATGATAAGATTAAAGAATATACTACTCTTTTAGATGACTATATGTCTAAAATGACACAATTAGGTATAGTTCAGGTTGTCGGAAACTATCAAGTATTTCATGAACATTTACACTAATTATGCCAAAAGCTATTACATTAAACGAAATATTATCTTTAAACCCACAGATTGACGAAAAATTGCTTAAGAAAGCAAGGGATTTGCGTCGTGAACTTCACCAACTGGGAGTTAATAGTCGTGGTTATAATCTAGCATCTCCTTTTCGTCGTCGGCATAAACCCATATCAAAAAGAGAAAGTCATGATCCTCGATCAGTACAAGTAGATCATTCAAAAAGAATATAAAAGTATAATTGCTTTTTAATTCTCCTATAGAATAATTTCCTTTATATTGTATTTTACAAGGTAATCCAGATAAAAAAAGTGTTTCAACAAGTTATGTTGAACGACAAAATTTAACAATTCATGCATTACAACTTTTGCAGACCTCGCAAAACGCTTAATAAAGAAAAAAGTCTAGGTATAACCCCAGCTATGGCAGCAGGGTGTAGTAAATAGAGTCTGGAAAAGTCCTCTTATAGTTTACATCCACAAAAAATTGGAGTAAAATGGATAGTTACCAATCGGTTAAATGACAAGGGATTCGTCCTCCTGATCTTACCGCTCGCCTTCAGGTACTATTCGTACACGGCTCGCGTAGCGATCTTAGGAGGATGCTGAAACTCTACAACTCACTAGCTGACGCGTTCGTTAAGAGTTTCTAGCAAAGGGGGTGTATTATTTATTATGGTATACGTAAGACGCGCGCCGGGTGAGAGCGATGATGCAATTATCCGGAAATTTGTCAGAAAAGTTATTGATGCAGGAATTGTCAATGAAGCCAAACGCCGACAATTCTATCTGAAGCCCTCGCTTGCGAAAAAACTCAAGCAAGAGGAAGCAAGACGGAATAGGAAGAGGATTGTTTGACCCGTTTTTAGCAATTCTGTTTAGTATAGTCTTATCCTTGCTTAGGGTGTTTGAAATTCCTAATTTCTAATGTCTAAGTTCTAATAAAAATCCCAATGCTTAAATTCCAAATTATTTAGACATTTTTGTCATTTGTCATTTTATTAGATATTAGGTTAATTAGGAATTAGACATTTGGTGAGTTTGCTAAAATTGACTTGTTCAACCATGACAAAAACCCCACTTATATGAATAACGACGTGAAGGTTCTCATCTATGTTGAGAGCCGCTATAAAGCAGACCGCAAACGCATAAAAAAAGTCATAGAGAGCGTACTCTCTGAAAACGGGATAAAAACCATTGCCGAGGTCTCCGTGGCACTTATTGGCGATCGTAAAATGCGTGGTCTCAATAAAAAATATAGGGGCAAAGACCAAACAACCAATGTGCTCTCTTTCCCGCTTGAAGAAGGAAAATCATCAAAGCTGCCTGCTGACACTTTGCGACTAGGTGATATCGCGCTCTCCTATCCTCAGGTGATCAGAGAAGCGGCGAGAGACGAGGTGCTTGTGGATGAAAAAATCGAAGAACTTGTGCGACATAGCATGCTGCACTTGCTAGGAATTCATCACCAGTGATGAATTTGATGCTAGACAGTAGAAGCTAGAGGCTAGAATTTGAAGTTAGAGTGTAGAAGTTTTAAGCCATCCATCTTCTATCGTCTAACCTCAAGATACGTTCATGAAACTGAACGTATCAAGATCTATCTTCCAGTTTCAATCGTCTATCATCAAAAGGTCCTATGGTTTTCTATCGCAAATATCGTCCGCAGGTAATCGATGAATTGGATAATGCAGATATAAGAGAGGCGTTGTTTTCAGTATTGGCAAAAAATCCACTCTCCTTCCAGGATGTTCCACACGCCTTTCTCTTTACCGGTCCAAAGGGTTTGGGGAAAACATCTGCTGCGCGAATAGTTGCGAAAGTGATAAATTGTGAGACTAGACGCTCGAAGCTAGAAGCTAGAGGAACGAAGTTAGAAGGTCGAAGTTTGAAAAATACAATAAATGATCAAGCGTCTAGTTTCCAGCATCAAGCTTCTAATATAGAGCCTTGTAACCAGTGCGAACAATGTATCTCGATCACCAATGGCACAAATCTTGATGTTCTGGAGATTGATGCTGCTTCAAATCGGGGAATCGATGAGATTCGTGATCTCAAAGACAAGATCAGACTCGCGCCGCTTAAGGCCTCAAAGAAAGTCTACATTATCGATGAAGTGCATATGTTAACATCCGAAGCATTCAACGCGCTTTTAAAGACACTTGAAGAGCCACCGGATCATGCGCTCTTTATTCTCTGTACGACGGAAGTCCACAAAGTACCGGAGACGATTGTATCAAGGTGTTTTCACATCACATTCAGGCGGGCAACTGCCGATGAGCTCGTCCGATCGTTCAAGCGAATCGTTACCGGTGAAAAAATAGCCATTGCTGATAAAGCGCTTTTTGAAATTGCCAAGCTTTCAGACGGGGCTTTTCGAGACGGTGCGAAGATATTGGAAGAACTCGCAGCTCGCGACAAAAAAATTACAAAAGAACTCGTCGAAGAGAAGTATCAAGTAGTAAGTATCAAGTATAAAGTATTGGAAATGGTCAAAATTCTGAGCAAAAAAGATACGAAGGCGGGAGTGAAGCTTATTAGCAATCTAGTAGAACAGGGGACAGATATGAAGTATTTCATGCAGCAACTGCTTGAGGCGCTGCATGGCATGTTGTTGGAAAAAGTAGGAATACAAGATAGTCACAAGTTCCAAGTTATAAGTCCTAAGTTAGAAATAGATGATATTAAAAAACTGTTTGAGCTTTTAACAAAAGCAAGCAGCGACATGCGATACACAATCTTGCCACAACTGCCGCTTGAGCTGGCGGTGATCGAGTGGGGGGAGAATGAAGGGACAAAGATACCCATTCGACAAGCTCAGGGCAAGCAAAGGGACAAAGCATTAGAGGAAGAAAGGGGTGTGTCGGTTTCAACACTTCGCAAGCACGTCGGCAATCTGCATAAACAAAGAGCGCTTAGCGGAGAGGAGCCGAAAAAAGCGCAAGTAAGCACACCTGATGTGGGCGATGGTATGAGCTTGCTTCATTACAGCGCAAATGGAAATATGAGCGAAGAATGGCTTTCGCTTTTCTGGAAAAACTTTATTTTTAAAGTAAAAGACTATAACCACACGCTTGCAGGGGTACTGAGGGGCTGTCATATCAAAAAATTTGACAGGAAAGAATTAGTTATTGAGACAGCCTATACATTCCATAAAGAGCGATTGGATGTGGCAAAAACACGAGATCTTTTGGACAAAATCTGCGAGGAATTGACTGGAAATCCGGTACGAGTTAAGGTAGAATTGAAGACGAAGTAATTGCTCTAATTAACCTAATTCCTAATTGACCTAATCAAATCTCAATGATGAAACGACAAATTGTTTAGAAATTAGTCATTAGAAATTAGAAATTTGCAGATTTTAGAAAAAATATTACAGTAATAATGGAAGAGCTGTAAAACAAGAGGTGGTGAATTGATACATGTTTAATCCACTCGGACAATTAGGGGAACTGAAGAAAATGCGCGACCAGGCGATGGCGATCCAGCGGCAATTGCAGGCTGAAATTATCAACATCGATAAGCATGGTGTTCACGTGCGAATTTCCGGTGATCAGAAAATACAAGAGATAGTCAGCAACGGCAGATCGGACGATGACATCAAGGATGCCGTAAATGAAGCGATCAAAAAATCACAAGAAGTCGCAGCCAAAAAATTGCAATCTATGTCAGGCGGCCTCGGAGGCCTCCTCGGCGGCATGGGCGGGAAAGGTTGACCATAGTAGTGTAGATCTGTTACTATTAAAAATATGGCAGAACAAAAAACTGCAGACGCTGGGACAAATGGAGCGAATGGGAAGATTGTTGGCATCCATCCGGGCTGGGGAAAATTGCCAAAGCTTACCAAAACAGAATCTGCTTCGAATCCAGTTCCTGTATCAACAGCGGAAAAACCAACTCCTGACACCCTTATTGCGGTAGCCACTATGGATGGGGAATTAGAGCCGCTGGCTGAGCAGAGAGTAAATGGTCCTTTATCGGCGCCCGGAACAGATAACGTGGTTGAAAGATTTCATCAAGAAATGAACATTCAGTCTCCCTCCGATAAAATGAGAGAAAGAGCAGAGCGATTAGCAGAAAGAAAAAGAAAGAAACAATTAGAAGAAGAACAGGGAATAGCAGATTAAATATTATAAGCCTTATGCCTTCAGCTATTAAAACGCTGCCGCATCCAAAAGACGTTATCCTCATAACCGGACGATCTAACCCAAAACTTGCGAAAAATATCGGCAAACTTCTTCATAAAGTAGTTCACGAGCCGGTCAGCGTTTTTGCAGACGGTGAGATCCGTGTGAGGATTCCTGAGAATTTGCGCCGCCGGCACGTTTTTATTATCCAACCCACGAGTGTGCCGGTAAATGATCATCTGATGGAGCTTATCCTCATGATCGATGCTGCCAAGCGCTCATCTGCCAATGAAATTTCAGTTGTCCTGCCCTATTACGGCTACTCCCGCCAGGACAGAAAAGAGATGCCGCGCGTACCCATCTCCTCATCGGCCGTTGCCTCAATGATAGTTAATGCGGGTGCGGACAGGATATTAACAGTTGATATTCATTCTGACCAGCAGCAAGGATTTGTCAAAATTCCCTGGGATAATTTATACGGCAGTTATTCTTTAATTCCGGAGATAAAAAAGAAAAAGCTTAACGGCGTGGTAATCGCAGCTCCTGACAAAGGCGGAATGACCCGCGCCACGGGGTATGCAAAGCGGATGAATGCAACGGGCATTGCCCTTGTCTATAAAGAGCGGGATGTTGCGATAAACAACAAATCAGAATCTCTTGCTTTTATCGGCGATGTCAAAGGAAAAGATGTGTTACTGGTTGATGATATCATCGATACAGCAGGGACTATCGTAAATGCAGCAAACTTTTTGAAAAAACAAGGCGCAACATCTGTTCGCGCAGCAGCCACGCATGGTCTTTTCTCAGGCAGCGCACTCAAGCGGATTGCGGATTCTGCAATAGAGGAGATCATAACTACGGATACAATAAAACACAGAAACCAAGTGCTGAAAAGTCGTAAAATAACAATTGTAACCGTTGCACCGCTTCTGGCAGAGGCGATCCGCCGCATCGAAACAGGCGAGTCCATTAGTAAAGACCTCATCCTATAAATCATACTGTCATTCTGAACTTGCTTGCCCTGAGTTTATCGAATGGGTTTCAGGATCTCAGTCAAATCTAGAGTTTTTGAGACTTGACGCTTGAGACTAGAAGTTAGATCTTGATACGTTCAGTTTCATGAACGTATCTTGAGGTTGCCTGCCTGCCGGCAGGCAGGGATGTTTGAAGATAGAATATCTAATCTCTATTATCCAAATTCAAACTCTAACATCCAGCTTCTAGTGTCTAGCATCAATTTTTACACTTAGATGCTGAACTCCTCCTTCGTCAAGACTACGGAGGACAAAGTAAATTCAGCATGACAAATAGCTCGCTCTATTGACACCGATCCACCCCTATGGAATCATAATACTATGGCTCAAGCTCCTAGAGTTCCGCCACCACCGGTAAAACCGCCTGTGGGCAAAGTTGCAGGATCCATGGCGTCAACTGGTAGTAGTTCGTTTAAGAACGTTCTCCGGCAAATCTATCAGGAAATAACCCGCAACAAAACCACTACATATATGGCAATCGGTTACGCTGTCATTATGCTTTTTCTCGTCTCAGGCATAGTTGTCATGTCAGTAAGTAGTAAGAAAACGCCTCAGCCACCCAATTTAACGCTTCCCAGTTATGAGCAAGTCCTGCCCACACTTACTACAACGCCTAAGGCGAACCCAGAAGGCCAGCTATCTGCTACGGCCACACCAACGCCAAATCCGGCTACTGATTGGGATACCTTTACCAATGCTGGTTACGGATATGCTATAAAGCATCCCAAAGAGTGGAAGGCGACTGAAGTAGGTTCAACTGACCCCAAAGTTCCAAGCTTTGTTGTCTTAAATCCCGACAACGTAGCATCACCGGCTTCAAGTCTTGATATCACTATCTCAACCTCGACCCGTCCATATAGCGAAGTAATTGCCTTAAAATCATCCACTAGATCCGCTGTTACAGTCTCTGGTTTGACAGGGATAAAGACCACTGAGCGCAATTCAGACGGCGATGAGTCAATACATGTTGTCCTCTCGGGAAAAAATTATGTCTATATTCTCATCACACAAAAGAAATACGAGGGCGTATTCAACCAGATCTACCCGACCTTCACCCCGATATAGAATAATTGATTTTCTCCGTAATGAGAGAGTAGAATGAAGCATTATGCGTGAGCGGTGTATACGGCCACAGAGACTTCTTAGATCTATCCCCGATGCAATATTTATACCTCGTGCTGCCGCTCCTGCGCTCAAAGAAATGAGGCAGACAAATCCCCAAACAGCACATGTGATAGAGGAGGTATTGGGCAATTTCGGCAGGCAGCTTATGGATGTAAAAGTTCATGAGTCTTCCGAATATCCAGGAGTTAGTTTATTAGTCAGCGAGGTAAAAGCCACAAAGACCGCAGCGCAAGTCCTTGGAGATTTATATCCTTATGCAACCTGCGACCCTGACAGGGGAGAAATCTATGTGATGCATTTAGGATACAACCCTCCAGGATTTGGAAACCAAGGAACTGCCTTACCTTCTGTTGCGGAGAGAGGAAATATCCTACTTCAGCGCATCGTCCATCATTTGAAAAATGGTAAACCAGTACCTGATCTTAAGATAGTAGTTCTTAGTTTGGTAACAGCATTAGGAAGTAGTATCACAGATGAGTTTGTTAACAAATTAGAGCAAGAAGGCTTGGCACCACTTGGGAGGGTATATGCCGAGGCAACGTTACCCTATCTTAGACAAACACCCGAGAGAAAAGTTATTTTTGAGGGAACATCACAAGGAACCGCGACCGCTGTTGCCGCATATAACTCGCTCACCGAAGAGGAAAGAGGGAATACAGACATTCGATTGTTTTTAAATGCTCCAGTAGCAAATCATGCGGGGAGCAAGGAACGATTCAAACGTGCACTGCAGCTTCTAGCAGGATATGGGCTGGAGACTGCACAATCTGTCTTGGATGGAAGCCTTAAGGACGCAGTCTTAGATGAAGCAAAATTTCAGAGAATACTTCGTGATGTACTAAAAGCAAAAGGAATAGATCAACATATGTCTCCATGGGATGCTGCTTTAAAATCACGTGCCGATTTGGCAGTTGCGTTTCACCTGGCTATAGGAACAGATTTTCAAAACGGAGCAAGACAATATCATATATGCCCTCGGCAAGACGCGCTCGTTTACTCAAAGAAAGACGATGAATGGGCAGAGACAAAACGCCAAAACGGCGTACATCCAATACGTTTCGACAGCAATTTAAATTCTGTAATAGTTTTTGTTGGTGGAAGACACAATAGATGGCCAGGAGTAAGGCCAGATCGGTGGGAAAGAACCATTAATTCCGCTTTGAATCCTTTGTAGTCTTTGCCCGTCCGAAATAAGTAATGCAACACTCCAGCACTACACAGTGCAGTACGTTCGTATTCAGTATTTCCCAGTGGATTGTCATTGCGAGCGCCTGCCTGCCGGCAGGCAGGTAGCGAAGCAATCTCATGAGATCGCCACGGCTACTTCGTAGCCTCGCGATGACAGTGTGCTGGTAAAAACTGAATAGATACTGCAGTACTTTGTAACAATAAAACGGGGAACTCTGCTATAATCTTCTCCTTATGTCGGCAGAGCGACCTACAAATCCAGCGCCAACACCTAAAGAGATGGGAGAACCTTCGCTAGTCGTTAGACTTACGGCAAGCCCATTACTCAATCAGCTTGTTGATTATATTGCCCAGACAGCAATTGATTGGGAAATGTTTGAAGCATACCTTAGAGGAAGAAATTTAAAGGCCGATCAGATTATAGCAGCGGGAGGAGTAAAAGGTGTCTTAATGGAGCTGTATCTTGACATGATGATAGCGCATTTCGCAGAAGGAAGAGAAGATGTTATTCTTAACCCAATTCCTGATGGCGCAAAGACGACAAATTTTGAGTTTTATCGCACAGATATATCAAAAGGAGGTAGGTTTTGTGTAAAAGAGGGACATACAGGACAGACACACAGCAGAGCGGATTATGACGAGCTCTTGGAAGTAGATGGTCTCCCTGTAATTTTTGAAGCTAAATCAAGCGTTAGAGGGACAAAAAAATATAGAGCAGCAACTCGGAAAAACCCAATACTAAGAGAACAGCACATCTTACGATTAGCTGTCCCTCTCGCCGAATACTACAAAACAACCTCGTATATTTACATTGGCTATGCTGTATTTATAATGCCTGAGGCTATTTCTGAAACTTCTTTTACTCAAACAGATTTTAAAGACAGAGGGGGAATCCTTCGATCGCTTCCAACTACACATAAAGAATTTGGCAAGCAAGCAAATCTCCTCTTAAAATTCCTTTAGTGCTTTGAGTGTCCTACTGAATAGCCAGCATGCGGTTGATGCCGACTTTTGCCTTTTTGGCAGTTGATTTTTGAATATGCACGACTTGCTCATCCTGATAGGGCTTCATTGGGTCGCAGCAATCATTGCATAATACAATCTCCATTTTGTCTTTTTGCAGAGATGCCAGAAGTTTCTCAAAAGTATTTGCTTTCATAAACCGGCAAACTGCTTTCATAGAGACAGGGATAAATATTTTGCCGGGTATTTCTTTTCTGAGTCTGTAGATCATGCCTTTTTCCGTTGCGACCAAAATCTTTTTTGCTTTTGTCACTCTTGCTCGCTCGATCATCTGCTCAGTTGAGAGAAAATACGCTTTGCCTTGCGGGATTTTGCCCTCCTGGAGTTTTATAAGACATGACGCAGCACACCCACACTCCGGATGGATCATCAGCTCAGCGTCGGGATGGTCAAGCATGGCAATCTCCGAAGCATCAGGGCCGATCAGTTCATGCACATAACACGCTGCCCAGTACTGGCCTTTTCGCACATTGTATACTTCGATTTGATCCCAGGTGAGATTTACTCCTTGTTTTTTTGCCAATTCGAGCGCTCGTACCTTCATGACATGACCCAAGAATTTATCAGGCAAAACAAGAATTTTCTTCTCGGGATTTTTCTTCGCCGCTTCGACAATAATCTTATCGGTGTTACGAGAGGTAGA
>CAZTFV010000032.1:0-14428 GCA_964613075.1 uncultured Gammaproteobacteria bacterium
ATTGGTGGACTTTACGTAATTGCTTATTGGTAATATGTGTATAGATTTGCGTTGTTGCAATATTTTTGTGACCAAGCATTTCCTGAACAGACCTGATATCCGCGCCGTTTGTCAGTAAATCTGTGGCAAACGAATGACGAAGCGTGTGGACGGTCGCATCCACAGGTAGCCTCGTTGCCTGGACATATTTTTTGACGATCCGCTCCACACTTCGCGCGGTTAAGCGCATTTTCTCACCCTCCTCCAATTCTTCAATACGCCCAGAATAGCGAATAAACAACGGCTTGAAAGGGTCGTGTCGCACGTGTAAATATCGCTTGATCCACTCTGCTGCTCGCTCAGAGACAAAAACAATACGACTTCTGCCGCCTTTACCGATAACGCCGAATTCTCGCCGGTCAAGGTCGATTTGCTTATGATTCAGCTTCACCAGCTCTGATACCCGAAGTCCTGTGGAGAAGAGAAGCTCCAAGATTGCCCGATCCCGCATACCTTCTTCTTTACTCGTGTCAGTCGCAGTAACCAGCCTGTCGATCTGGTCACGTTCTAAAAATTTCAGACTCCTGCTTTCGGTTTTTGGTAAGTCAATTTTTGATGGCTCAAGGGTCTGAATATCGTTTTTGATAAGATACCGAAGGAACGAGCGAAGGGCAATAACATAATAGTTTTGTGTTACCTTTTTTAAAGGAATATTATTCAGCGTTGGCTTGTTAGAAAGAAAAACGCGATATTTACGGACTGTGGCAAGATCCAGACTATCAATTGATTTACCTTTCTGTGTAACAAACCATTCTTCAAAAACCCGCAGGTAATGTTTGTAATCACGAATTGTGAGTTTACTGCAATTCTTTTCTATTTCTAAGTGCTCAAGAAACTGGTTGATGAGATCGGGGAGCAGGGCAGCCATATGGACTATTACTCTACAGGAAACGCAGGAGATATGTCAATGTCAACCTCTTGTATTCTTACGGTTTTCTCTTTACACTTTAAATTACCACATATGCTCTCTGATCAATATAGAGACTGTCTCGATTTTATCGATAGTTACTGGGATCAGATTACACATGATCACAAAGACAGCCAGGGCGATCCGCATGTTATTCCGCTACCAAATGTGTTTATAAATCCCAACGCGGAATCGCACTGGAAAGTCTCGATGTTCTACTGGGACAGCTTCTTTATGATCCGCGGCCTGATTGATACTGACCGCGACTGGGTGATTCCCGAAGTCGTTGATAATTTTATCTATCTTTTTAACACTTTTGGCATTATTCCCAATGCCAGTGTCTGGGCTTTTTTAGGCCATTCGCAGCCGCCATTTCTTACCTCAATGATCTTTGACGCCTACTATGCAATCCAGCGCTCAAGCGGCGTGGTAGATTACGGAAAAGGTCCGTATATCAGACACTGGCTCAAAAACCGCATTGAAGTCGCAAAAAGGGAATATCATCATGTCTGGGAAGATAATGAAATATTTCAGCACAAGATTGAAAAGCTTGGGCTCAGCCGATACGGTGACCGAGATGTCGGATACGCACTGACTTCTGAGCGTGAATCAGGCTGGGATTTTACCACCAGATTTTATAACCGCTGTCATGATTTTCTGCCGGTCGATCTGAATTCATACTTACATAAATACGAAAAAGATTTTGCCAAGACGGCAAATATATTGGGAGACAAAAAGGAGGAAACAAAATGGGAGGAACGCGCCAAAACGCGGCATGAGCGAATGAAAAAATATATGTGGAATGAAAAAGAAGGCTTTTTCTTTGACTATGATTACAAAAATAACTTTCAAAGCGAATTTTATTCTCTGGCAGGGTTTGTACCGCTTTGGGCAAAGCTTGCGACGTTTGATGAAGCCAAACGCGCGCGGGAAAAATTATCGCTGTTTGAAACAGACTACGGTCTGACGATTACGGCAAAAATCTCCATGCCGGGCACTATTTACTTTGACCATATACCGAAAGCCTTTAGAATATCTATTGAAGCCTTGATGGAGCCGAAGCAATGGGATTATCCCAATATCTGGCCTCCGCTTGAGTATCTGACAGCTATTGGCTTACTGCGCTATGGTTTTATCGATGATGCGGTACGAATTATGCATAAATCAGTCAAAGCAAATTACGGCATTTTCAAAAAATACGGGGCTCTGCTTGAGAAAATTGACGCAACGACCGGAGAGAAGCCGAAATACTACTGGTATGCGCCGCAATTCGGATTCGGCTGGACAAATGCGATTTTCTATCGCTATGTGAAGATATTGGAATTGATCGAAGCAAGACAAGGCAAGATCTTCACCGACGAAGCGCTCGCAGCCGGCCCACCCTACAGCCTCACCGGAGTCCTGCACTAAACAAGCTATACAAGTCGAGCTTGATTATTGAACACCCTAGTACTATAATACCTGCTTATGGCTGAGTTATTGAGTCGTTTACAGGCATCCCCTGATACAGTCAAAAGAAAAATTCGAGAATGGGCTCCAAGAACCGCACTAGCAGCACTATCTGTTGCAGCCCCATTGGTTGCTCAACGACCTACAGAGACTATGCAACTAGTCGAACCAACTGTAGCATCTTCTGAGGTATTTGGAAACAGAGATGTAGCAGTTGTCCTTCTTGATTTTGACGGCGATGCTGACCCGTCTTTTAAGCCTCATATTGAACAAATTGTTCAGGGTGATGGTATCAAAAAAAGTGACTATGTGACAGTCCCATCGGTAAGAGACTACTTATATGCAGCGACTGATGGACAGCTTGTTGTTGATTTTAGCGTATTCGGACCTTATAGCTCTTCTGTTTCCGAAGAGTTGGTATGTGAATTTCCTGTTGTGCAGAAAGCTGGACAGGATGCAGCTGCTAATGATGGTATAGATCTACAAAATTATGGTGCAGTTTTTTATGTTACTGATGAATATAACGAAAACTGTGGTTATTTAGGACGAAGGTTACGAGGTACTGATGAGATTGTGATGAATGGCACTGACCCTACTAATGCTAATGAGTATGTTCATGAGCTTGGACATGCATGGTGGGAGCTCCCTCATGCAAATGGGTATGATTTTATGATCTGTGGAGATCTTAACTCAACAACAGATGATTGTACTAAAGAAGGGATAGACTATTATGATCCTATGAACCACGATCCACATAACGATTTGACGTATGGCCTCAATGCACCACATAAAATTGCCTTGGGACTTATCAAGCCTGAAGACATACTTACAATTACAGAGTCTGGCGTGTACGAAGTTATAGGAAGCGAGATTGAAGGACAAGGAACACATGTCCTTAAAATTAAAAAACCAAATAGTCATGATGAATATTATTACTTGGAATATATGCAGCCATTACAATTTCCGTTTATGAGTGACGAAGAGTGGAAGAAAAAAGTAGACTCCGCTTATGGAAATGAATTAAATATGCATGTTTGGAATGGAGATCCTGCGATGTCAACACAACAGGTAAGAGGAATTCAACCGAACCCACACAAAAATCCGCATCTTTTTACCGATGAAACAGGAACTTTTGAGATATCGTTTTATGAGCTTGGCCCTGAAAAAGCTGTACTTGAAATTACCTTTCACAGCAATTCTACAAAACCGTAAATTCTCACAAAACACGTCCTGGAGTAGGGGAGCGTTGCATTTCTCACTTTCGCAAACTATAATACTCCCGATATGGAAATCTGCAGAGCCTCAACTGACATGACTTACTCGAGATTTTCGCTGGATACGGCTCATGAACCGACAAATAGAAGTCAAAAAATGTGCGACGTGGCCAGAATGATTTTCGAATCTGCTTAGTTTCGCCTCAAGTACCTGGGTCAAAAAGTGACAAAGGCGCGCCTCGCATACCAAGAAGAAAATTACTTTTTGCGGCAATTGTCACAATACCTACCCTTGGAGCAATCTTGACTGATCGCTTTATTCCGGAAAAAGACAACAAATCACCTGATATGTCACCAACTCCTACTGTCGAAGTTACACCTATAACCCTTTTCTACAACCCCAACTCTTCCCAGCCGTAATTTCAACTCTAAAACCCCGGTTTATGATTGCTCATATATCTGCCTTATGTCTTAGGCCCTACGATTGATTTTGCGGCCTGTCTGGATTTGATGAGCATCAATAAGTCTCTCCACAGGAAACTTTGTTATGAAAACCACTCCTCCCTTTCAGTATTCTCTTCGGAGAAGGCAGTTTCACTCAATTCAGCCTCAAAATAGGCAACAAAAGCGTGTGTTGTGCCTATACAAACCCTATAGTAGGGGACAGGCAAAAAACCGCCTCCACATAAGGATAGAGAATCTCAGCTCTCGCAGATTCAAGCAGAAATAAATTTTAGAAATTAGAAATTAGAAATTAGAAATTTTTGTGGCTCTCCCCTCAGCATTCTACTCTCATCGCGTCGTAAAAGTATTATTGTGCGACATAATCATATAAGCTTCCCAGTGATATTTTCTGAGGGCTTATTGTGCCGTATGGCAACTGGCTTATGACCGTACTGTGCATAATGACGCTGCAGAGAATAAAGCAGTGTCTATTTGCTACATGAAGGCAACACTCTATCCATAGTTATGTATGTGCTGCAATACTTATGCGGTTAGTACCAGAATAAGACAGACACCTTTTCCTCCCTGTATATTGGGCAGACTGTCATTTAGATTGATATATCAGTCTAAATATATTACTTTAGCCTCGAAAATGTAAGAAATTGATGTTCGTATTTTTTCCCCTTTTCCGTTGAGGGAAATGACAATTGTAGCGAACGAACTTGTATTCTGTGAAAACTAAAGGGTAAATCCGTGAAAATATGCTTAGTTATCCACATTTCCTGTGAAAATTTATCCTATAATTTGCATTAATTATATCAAACTATATCAGCCAAACGAAAGCATATATTATAGGACTTTTCTACTCTCTTACCTTCTCCTCTTCCCCGTCCCGCCAAGACGAAGAGTATCAAAAATATCAGATGCTTTTAAACTACGTTTTGCTCCTGATACCCCTGGTACTCTTGGTACACCTGATACTCTTCGTCTACTTCCCCCACGAGGTAAATAACAGCAACACAAAGAACACAAATACTCCTACCCACACATATTCCCACAGTACGCCTTTGAAGAGCCGCCTTTCAAACCATACGTGTGAAAGTCCGACAGTCGTATAAAATAAACCGGTTAGAAAGAGCGCAATCACTGTCGGAATGCTCGGCCAAAACCACAATGCTACTGCCGCTTCAGCCAAACAAACAGTTAAGGCAAGTACCCAAAGCAGAACAGATTGTGACGTTTTCTGAAGCGTATAGGACCAGATTGATTGATAGATCAACAGATATGAATAGATAAAAATAACGGCAATAAGCGGAATGGCTGAGATATGCAATGTAAAAACAATATTTGTGAGAAGGAAAAATGATACGAGTGTTACGACAAATGAAACGATCCTGGCACCCGATAAGAGCGCAATAGTCCTGATAGATCCGACAATGAAAATGTTTTGGGAAAGAAATAATGAATAGAGTCCGAAAGCGTACAGACCGGTTAGGATAATTCGGGAAAGAAGTCGTGCCGGTATGAGGAAGTAAAATAAGCCGAAAGCAAGGCTATACAGCAATGGCAGAATAAAAACATTGACCGTAAAGTTCTCTTTTAGATCGCTTCGTATAGCCCACCAGAGAAAAAGAACGGTCATAACCGAAAACACGATCGGAAAAATAAATCCGGATGCACCGAATTGAAACTGCGCAATAAACAGAACGCTTGAAAGGACTATAACAGCAGCGACGAATTTCTGCCTCTTATCCAGGCTGAACTCGATGGTTTTTCTTCCTTTTTTTTGTCCTTGTAGCCGTTTTGTCAGCGAACCGACAAACTGCGGACGTGATATGAGATTCATGCAGTCTTAGATTTGCGCCAGTACCTTATCAGGAATATCAAAATTCGCGTACACTTCCTGGACGTCATTAAGCGCCTCAAGTTTTTCCATGAAACCTGTTGCCTTTTGTGCGGTCTCTTTATCGGTTATAGCAACGGTAACAACGGGTTTTCTGATAAGCGTAGCCGAAACAACCTGCAATCCTGCCTGACTGATGCTGTTTCGGACGCGGGCAAGGTTTTCAGGCTTTGTATAGATAAGCACTTCATTCCCCGCTTCTTCAACATCCTCTGCGCCGCAATCTGCTGCCAGTAAAAAAATTTCATCCGGTGACCTCCCTTTTTTTTCAACAGTTACAAGCCCATTCTGGGTAAATTGATACGCTACTGAGCCGACATTTCCCAGACTCCCCCCATTTTTGTCAAAGACGCTTTTTACCTCAGAAATTGTTCGCTGTTTATTGTCTGTTACTGCCTCAGCAATTACACTAAAGCCGCCCGGACCGAATCCTTCATAGACTGTTTCTTCAATCGCCTCCCCCGATCGTCCCGAGGCGCGCTGAATTGCCCGCTTTATATTTTCCTTGGGCATATTGTTCCCGCGTGCTGTCTCAATTGCAAGACGCAATCTCGGATTTCCATTGGGATCCGTCACTCCCCCTCCCTGACGGATAGCAATAATAATTGCGTTGGCGAGCTTGGTGAATATTTTTCCCCGTTTTACATCAGCTGCTCCTTTTTGCCGCTTTATTGTCGCCCATTTTGAATGACCACTCATAACCACCAATTATAGCCTTTCTCTTGACAATTGCAACAAATGTTTGTACAATGCCAAATTACTGTAATAATCCCGTAAGGGGGTGGTTACAGTTACATTGCCCTAAATGACGCTTCTTAAAACACAAGCAATCCAGACAGCACTCATGGGAGACTGGCAGAGCGCTGTGAGTATTAATAGAACCCTCCTTGAAGATAACCCGGACGACATCGATACCCTTAACAGGTTGGCTTTTGCGTTTGCATCTTTAGGAAAAATTAAAGAGGCACGGAATCTATACCAGAAAGTCCTGTCTCTTGATATGCAGAATCCTATTGCAACGCGCAACCTCAAACGGCTAAGCGGTACCAGTGCCAAAGGCTTGCAAAACGGCCAAGGAAACCTTCAGATGAACAATATTTTCATTGAAGAGCCGGGCAGGACAAAGGTCATTGAGCTTATCAACGTCGCCGAACAAAAAATTATTTCCCGTCTTCGCTGCGGTGAAACAATCAATCTTTGCGTCAAGCGCATGAAGATTTTTGTGCTTGATGGGAATAAGCAATATATCGGTATGCTGCCCGATGATATCAGTAAGCGTTTGATAAAGTTTATTAATGGCGGCAATAAATATGAGGCCTACGTAAAAATAGTAGACAATCACCGGGTCACTATTTTTATTAAAGAAACAAAACGATCATTGCGCTACAAGAACCAGCCATCATTCGCCTCGTTTGACAAAAGTAAATTCCTACTCAAAAATGGTCATGAGGCAAAAGTACCGTTCAAGGGCAACCATACAGCTGAGGATGACGACGGGGATTCTCCCTCAGATTATCTTGAAGAGCCTCTTTGAAAAATTACTCTCCCCTTCTTAAGCTCCCTCTTTGCTTTTCCGATCTCCTCAACCTTACTCAGATTTTTTAATGTCCTATATGCAAGTGCTATCGATACAACAGCTATGATAGCAATAACAAAGAATGCCATTGCTGTATAGTACACTAAAACGTAGTTTTGGACAAACTATCCTGTCCGAGGATAATCTGTAGATCCGCAATTCCCTGCCTCCTTGCTTGCTCCCCTCCTTCCGCCGTGTTGAGCATCATCTCCAGTTTCTTCAAAGTGTAGGATTTTTCTCCGAAGAATTTAATTTTTGACAGTGCTTCCATTTTTTGTGCTGTTGTCACGGCAATGACTCTCCCCCCCATGTTATTCACAGCCCGTTCTAAGCGCCTGCCAAGGCCGGGAGTTCCCGTTGCATTAATAATTTCAATGCTTATTCCTTCCTGCGTAACAGTAGGATCATTAAATAGCTGTGAGGATATTGCGTCAATGTCTGACTCGGCGGATGGTATAGTCAGTATTTCCTTTGTTATTTTATTTGCCGGTATGGTATTGGCAAGTAATGAAAGGCGTATGAGATCAAGCATAGTCGTATTGGTCGCGACCGCCCCAAATGTGCTTGCTAAATTCAAAAGCTTATGAGTGGGGTCTTGGTTCTTAAGATTTTTTTTCATCGTAACTGTAGCATCAACTGCCGTTGCCAATGTTTTGCTGAGATTTTGCGGCGTGATATTCGTACCCTTTACCGTGAGGGCGGAAATCGTTTTGTTTTTGGGGTCAAATGAGAGTACATCTATATTCTTCTCTTTATCAAATACTGCTACAGTAAAGCGATGTGTTCCGTCAAATTTACTTGCTTTAATGACGGCAAAAAGCTTTATTGAAAGAGATATAAGGATAATAACCGAAACGCATAGGAAAAATAGCGCCAATGTCCGCAAGCTCTTGCCAGATGTTTTACGCTCTTTTCTGCTCATAGTTCGATTGTCAAGGGCGCTTATTCTCCGACTTTTTTTTCGCTATGACCTCGGGCAAGGCAAAAGTCGGAGCAAAACCCGAAGATTGGATTTGCTTACTATCTTTACCTTTTTTAGGCTTTTTCTTTTCTCCTTTGTAGAATCCGCCGAAAGAACCCATAAGTTTTTTTGATGCTAGACAATAGAAACTAGAGGTTAAATTTTACCAAATTACTCTGTACTATTCAACTTTCTCCAGTCCATTCAGAAACTCCTGCAGCTCTTCAGGCAGCGGACTTTCAAACGTCAGTGTCTCTCCTGTTGTCGGATGAATGAGGGATATTTTCGAAGCGTGAAGGAAAACCCGTGATAATATTTTCCTGTCGTCCCTTGCGGTTTTTCTCCCCGCATAGAGAAAATCGGCAAAAATTGGGTGGCCTATGTATTTTAAATGGACCCTTATCTGGTGCGTCCTCCCCGTCTCAGGATATAGCTCAACCAACGTCAGTTTCTCATCTCCTCGTATCTTAGTATCATAATATCCTACTATCTTATACTTCGTCACCGCCTCCCTTCCCCCTACGATGATACCGAATTGTTTTCGATTCCATGGCAGTCTGCCGACAGGCAGGCGAATTTCTCCCTCCGCAGGCCTCAGACGGCCATGTGCCAACGCAAGGTAGTTTTTTTTCACTGTTCTCTCTTTGAACTGCGCTTGCAAATGGGAAAAAGCAACGGGGTTTTTTGCAATAAGCAAAATCCCCGACGTCTCTTTGTCTAATCTATGTACAATCCCTCCCCTTTTGAAAAAAGTATCAAGGGTATCAAATGTATCAGAAGTGTCAGAAGCTTTTTTGCTTCCCCCTGATACCCCTGGTACTCTTAGATATCCTTCGGCCCAGTCCTGAATCGTTTCTTCGTAAATCGTAGTATCCGACCTGTTTACCGTCATGCCTGACGGCTTGTCAATAATGAGCAAATCCTGATCTTCATAAATAATCTTCGCTGTCACATTTATTTTCTCCCGGGTAGCGTCAGCATTTCCTGTTTTATCAACATGAGCAAAGATCCGACAAAAAAGAAAAAGGCGATGATATCTTCTGTTCCCACAAAAAAGAAGAATTTATTTTCGGGATTGATAATAGTAATCAATAAAGAAATAAAAGAAAATGTAAAGAGAAAAAACATACCCAAGCTTCCGCTTTTCAGCTCGTTTCGTATAACCCTCGGATAAATAATTTTAAGAAAGAATAAGAATAAGATTAGATAGACCACCGGAAGATAAACGTTCTCAAAGACATTGATGCTCCTTGTTAAAAACAACTTACCAACATACCCGACCGGCAGCGCAGAAAGAAGACTCAGAGCAAAATAATCCAGCACCCTCCCGACAGGCATTTTTTTATAGCGCAGTATTACTGTCAAAAAGAGCGCCGCACCGAATACCCCACCGCTTAATGAAAGGCCGGGGAAATACGGGAATAGCAGGAAAATCAGAGGATTCAGATACTCAGGATTCAATGATAGAAGGGCATGAACCAAACGAGCACTGAGCATGCCGACAATAACTGCTAAAAATGCATTGTCAAATAAAATTTCTGTTGTAATATTTTTTCGGATGAAAACAATATCTTCCCTTCCCGTCATGTAAAGAGTAAATAAAAATACCAGGAAACCAAGGAGTAGAAAAATGATAAAAAATTGCATTGCAGGTTATTATAAAAACCGTATTACTATTCGTCCGGCGCCGATTATGAGTAAGCTTACACCTATTCCCAGGATAACACCCCTCACTCCGATAAGATCAGACAATCCTCCAACGAGGATAACGGGCAGTAGCGAGAGAAGACCTATTACCGTGTTTAATAATCCGTAGATTTTCCCTCTTTGTTCATCCGTTGTCTTCTCCTGAAGGATCGTGTTGGCAGGAACAAAAACCAGCGCATTGGCAAAGCCCAAAAGAAAGGCGATAAGGACAACAAGGTGGATTGTATTTATGTCTACTATGTGCGGCAGCGATTGATTGATGGTCTGGACTATATCGCGTGACGCTATCTTTGAACCGTAGGGTAGAATGAGCATAGCAAGGCCCGATAACAGAAGACCGAATGTGATCACCCTGTCTTTGTTAATATTGTGGAAGACATTGACTATCAGCGCCGCACCGACAACCACACCAAATGCAGCCGGAGCAATAAACAGCAACGGGAACTCCTCGACAGATATATTTAAGACTTGCGTTGCATATCCCGGCGCAATGACTGAAATGACGAGAATCAACGCTTGAGATAGCGCAAGGATAAGGAGAGCCGGATGATTTTTTTTTGCTTCAATAAGGAATCCTGTAATTTTTTTGATCTCGCTTTTTATCGCAGGTACACTGACTTGCCCTTTGCTGCTTTCTCTTTTCACCGGCTCAAGAGTAATAAATGAAATACATAGTGAGGCGATCAAAAGAAGCATCGCAATCACAATAAGCGCCTGTACCTGCCCGAAGATGATAATAAGCGGACCGGAAAGAACGTATGCAACAAGCATTGAACCAAATAACCCCATTCCAAATAATGCATTTGCTGATAGAAGCATTCTGTTAGGAACCGTCAGTGGAATCATCGGAGTTTCTGCAGGAATAAAGAATTGCGTAACTATGGCAAAAAGAAAGCAGACCAAATAAATCATGAATAAGTTTTGATAGAAAAAAGCAAGAAATATTAAGAGGAGCGCTCTTAGGATATTCGTAGCAAATAAAATCGTTTTTTTATCTTTATAGTCAACATAAACTCCGGCTATTATACCAAAGAGTATTTGTGGGATAGTAAAAGATAATACTACGCCGGCTACTGCAGTACTAGATTTGGTAATTGTAAAAACAGAAAGCAGAAGATAAAAATTAAAAATATTTACTGCCACTTGCGTGAAGACTTCACCTAACCAAAGATACAAAAATGGCCTTCTCTCGAATGCTTGAAAAAAGTCATTCCTCATTATTAACTTTTAACTATCTTTAGGCTTTTTCACTGTATGCGCCGGTACGGGTATCTATACGGACCGCATCGCCCGTATTGATGAAAAGAGGAACCTTAGTTCTGATATCATTCTCTAAAATTGCATCTTTGAATACATTGGTTGCCGAATTACCTTTTATTGCGGGGCCTGTCTCGATAACTTTGAATACCATTTTGGGAGGGAGTATCACCGAGAGCGGCTCTCCGTGCAGAAAACTAACCGAAAAGTTCTCGCCCTCTTTTAAGAAAATGTGGTCTGAAATAACAGATAGCGGAATCGCAACCTGCTCATAAGTGTCAGGATTCATAAAATACGCTGAAGCTGAATCTTTGTACAGATATTGCATATCTTTTTTCAAAATCGAAACGTCGTTCACCTTTGCCCCGTTAATAAAGCTTTTCTCCAAAGTTGCGCCGCTTTTCACGTTTTTTACTTTTACTTTTATGTTGGCACTTCCCCGCCCCATCTTGATATGCTCATATGATAGGACTACGAGCAGCTGTCCGTTTTCTTCAAATGTTGTCCCGGCGCGAAGATCTGTTACTGAAAGCATGATAACAAAATTCCTAAGTCTTAATCTCTAATACCTAATAAAATGTCAAATGACTAAATGCCTAAATCCATTAGAAATTAGTTATTAGAAATTAGAAATTTATTTCCTCCTTATTCTCACCAACCCTGAACACACCACCGTCTCAACGCCACGTTTTTCAAGCTCGTCGAGAAAGAGATTTGCTCCGATTGAATCGGCGGCCATGTGCCCTGCGTCAATCACATTGATATGCAATTCCCGAAGCTTTTTGACCGCATCCTCACCTACATGCATTTCGATAAGCGTCCCAACCCCCGCTTTTGCCAATTGTTCGTAGAGCTTGACTGAGGGATTGGTACCGCCGGTAAACCCGACAACCACCTTTCCCGCTCTTGTTGATGCGCTACCCGATACAAGACTCGGGCCTGATTTTCCTTTCATCGCCTCAACGAATTCGGGAATTTCCTGCACGCACTCCAACACATCTCCTGCAGTGTCAAATGTTTTTTTAGCCAGGTGTTTTTGCATGAAATCATTGCCCATATTGTCCCAGATTGTATGCAGGGCCATCAGCGGTACATTCATTAAGCGGGCTGCATCAACGGTTCTTGCGTGATTCAGAGGATTGAATCGACGCTGTACCTCACCTTTTCTTTCTTCAAAAAGCGCGTGAGCGACATTGATCGGTACGCCAGCATCGGCGAACATATCGATCTGAATATCCATTACTTCATAGAGGCTTGCAAGCGCATGTCCATCCGGGTGATGCGAGATAAGAAGATCTATTTTTTTACCCTTTTCATTTAATCTATCTACCATCAATACTTCTGCCGCTTCAGCGTCTATCCCGGCCAGGAGCTTTTTTACTTGCTTTTCTGGATCACCAAAGAGAATTCGAGAGTCAGAATACGGATTTTTCAGACTCTCCAGGTCAAAGTACTTTTTTTTCTTTGCAGGCATTTCTCCATACTCTTTTTTTGCCTTGGCTAAGTTTTTTTTGACAACGTCTACACCTCGAGGGTCTGCCTTCATCCCCCAATCAACTGCCAAATCGTAAATTTGTTGAATCGTCATACTTCGATAATACTCAGTATGATCCTGAACAAAGTTGAAGGATCATGGCTATAAGTATATAATATGAGAGCCTAAAAATCAAAGGTGCTCTTTTTCAGTTTGGATATCCGACTACTGTCATTCTGAGGCGAAGCCGAAGAATCTTAAGTCATGAAACAATATTTCGTTTACATTTTAACCAACTGGCGTGATAGGGTTTTATATGTGGGCGTAACTAACGATTTGACAAGACGTATGTATGAACACAAGCAAAAGTTGGTTGAAGGCTTTACAAGTAAGTACAATCTAACTAAACTAGTTTACTTTGAAGCATTTGCAGACATAAATGATGCGATTGCAGCTGAGAAGAAAATTAAAGGTTGGATAAGAATAAAGAAGATAAAACTTATTGAGTCAAAAAATCCAAGCTGGATTGACTTGTCTTTGTCATTCTGAACGAAGTGAAGAATCTAAGATCCTTCGCTGACGCTCAGGATGACATTTTCGCGGCCGAGTGGCGGAACTGGCAGACGCGCACGCCTCAAGAGCGTGTGATCGCAAGATCATGTGGGTTCGATCCCCTCCTCGGCTACTGAGAAGTTATAACAGAGTTTTTCCTCTAAAGTATACCACTATGTAGTGCTATACTTTAGACTATCTTCTCCACTTTGACACATCAACAAATTGCTTCCAGGTTTTTCGATTTTTTTTATACTGCAAATATTGTGACAGTTTTACCAAATGCGCCTTTGTCGGATCTTTGAGTCTGTCGATAAACAAAACTCCATTGAGGTGATCGATTTCATGCTGCAATAATACTGCCTGCCAACCTTTTGCGTCGATAATAAATTCATTTCCCCAACGATCTATTGCCTGTACTTTTACTCTTTTGAATCGCGGCACTTCTCCCCAGATATTGGGCAAACTTACACACCCTTCCCATCGTATAACAACTGTTTTGGAATACCAGGGAATTTTTGGATTGAGAAAAACATGCACATCGCTTGTATCGCGTCGTCTCATTGCAAAATCAACAATACTAATCCTCTTCATAACGCCGACTTGATTGGCTGATAGGCCAATCGTCATCGGCTTTCCTCTATCACCTCTTTCTCCTTTGTTATTCTGTCCATAGACAAAATCCAGTAACGCATCAATTGTCTTTTGCGTTTCTTTAACATGCAGAGCTTTCCCTGAGATTTCTTGACAAACAGTCCGCAATCGGTAATCGGTTTTACTAAGTGCTTTGAGCATATTATCCGAGAACAGGGGTATTATTGCATAGCCTTATGCTTTCTTCAAATTTGACTCATCACTGTCTTTGGTCTATTATGCTAAGACCGATGCGCAAGAAACGAATAGGCATCCTCTTCGGCGGCAGGTCAGCAGAGCATGAAGTAGCGC
>CAZTFV010000033.1:0-14399 GCA_964613075.1 uncultured Gammaproteobacteria bacterium
ACAGCACTAACCCTACAACAGTAAATGCGTTCGCAAATGCTTGTGGTTTTAACATATTTCTCACCTCCTCTCTTTAGTTTACTGTAAACCCGAGCATCATGCCTGCCTCCATATGCTCAGGAATATGACAGTGAATCAGCCATTTGCCCGGATTCTCCATCTCCACAAAGATATCAACGGTATCGCCCTTCTGAACCAAGACCGTATCCTTAAAAACAAGATTTGCTGTCGGGACATCATTGGTTGCAAGGATAAGAAATCGTTGTCCATGCAGATGTATCGGGTGCTGCATCGGGTGTTGGGATTTAGGATCGTTGAAAAGGCGGAGCTTTACCTTCTCGCCCTTTTGAAACTGCCAGTCAATATCCCTGTTCTCTTTTTTTGTTGCAGTATCAATAAACTTCCACTTCGCAGTTTTATTCGTTGCCATGCTATTCATCATCGCCATATCGTCTTCCCACTCGATTTTTTCTTCATCGTTTCCCCCCATCATCATATCGCTATTTTGCATCGTTGACCCATCAGGCATCATGTGTCCTTCTCCCTCCATCATCCCACTCATGTCAATACTGAGGCTAAGCTCTTTATCGGGAAGTTTGCCAAATAGCGGCCGAAGTGGGTTAAGAGAATTTATGACATCCTGATTCACACGGGGAATAAGAAAATAGGAGACTGTAACCGGCCGCTTTGAGACGGCTATTGTACCCATGGTATAGGTCTTCTCAGGCGTTTTATGGATGATCTGATAATCACCTGCCGTATCAAACCAAATCTCAACGATGGCCCGTTCAGATGGGCTCAAAACGACCGAATCTACCCATTCCTCACGCTCATATTTACCGTTATCTGCCCCTACCAACTTCATCCGGGCATTAGGGATAGAAAGGTTAAAAACTCGTGTATTAGCTGCGTTGGTAATATAGAAGCGTACTCGCTCCCCCTGTTTGACTGCTAACCTGTACTTGTCATCTCCATTGACAAGCATGACATTGCCAAATCTGCCCATCAGCGCATGGTCAACGGTCGCCCTGCTAAAAGGAGCGATCTGTCCACCTTGCCTGCCGGCAGGCAGGTCTTCTATAAGAAGATCATCAACAAACAGCGCCTCTTCGCGATCAACCTCAGCCCAATAATCCTTTTCTTTCGGTACAACCAGGAAATTGCCGTAGAGCCCCAACTCTTGTGCGTAGTCTTCCCTCAGATGCGGATGGTACCAGAACATACCAGCATCCGGAAATGTTATTGTGTAGACGAAAGAGCCACCTGGTTTCACTGCTTTTTGTGTTACATCGGGAACGCCGTCAAACTGGTTCTCAACTCTCACTCCATGCGAGTGGATGGTGGAATCAACATCTGTCTCATTTTTAAAATTGAGGGTAATTTCTGCTCCCTGAGGTACTTTGATGAGAGGTCCCGGGATTGAGCCGTTATAGGCAAGCATTTTTACATCAGTTCCCTTGATTGCTTTCTTGATAACGCTTGCTGTCAGGCTATAGGCGTCCCCGTCCTTAAGCTCTACAACTTCCGACTGTTTTGCAAGAGGAAGGTTGCGAACACTGGCTGAGAATTCTCCTTCTTGCCCTAGGTTTTTCACTGCGTTTTGCTGATAAAGAAAAAAGCCTACTCCTAGAATGAGTAGTAACACGATAATAAAAAAAATATTTCTCTTATTCATATCTGATTTCAATCTGATCGCCATCTTTCATAGAGTAATTTTCAAACGCAGCATTCTCTTTTCCATTCACGGTCATACGGACCTTTTTTGTATCTGTATTTTTCTTGTCGAAAATTTGGTTTTTGCTGAATGGTTTACCCCATGTTTTGAAAAAGTTGCCAAGTTTTGTTTCCTCTTTCGTAACGACTCCTGCCATTTCCATATGGAGAATTCCTTGACCCGCATCATCATGGGTATGAATCGGCATATGGATAGCACCTATACCGACTTCCTCTGGGATCTCCTGTTTTTCACCGTCAATGAAAACTGTGAGTGTCGGGTGCCAATGGAAACCGTTTTCTGCTATGACATCCTCTGTTGCGCCACTTTTTACTTGCGTTTGAGAAGGGCTTTTTGAGAGGAAGAATACCGCACCGACAACAATCAAAATCGTCAAAAGGCCCGAACCGATAATGATTTTTTTATCCATACTGCTTTAAGATACTTTCTTGAAAACAGACATTACTTCCTCTATCGCCTTATCTGTTTTTCCCTCATTGATCGCCTCAACCGCGCAGGTCCTAAGGTGATTCTCCATGATGACGTTTTCCGTTTCTTTGAGCCCTTTTCCCACTGCCTGAAGCTGGTGCAGAACATCAATGCAATATTCATTGTTATCTGCCATACTGATGACCTTATCGAGGTGCCCGCGTGCAATTTTGAGGCGGTGATGTATTCTCTCTTGTGTGTCTTTGGGACGAAATGCCATAGTGTTCCTGTTTATTATATCCCCCCATAGGGGATATGTCAACCCTTCGATTTGCCTCAGGGTTGACCCTGAGCTTGTCGAATGGGTCAATATGTCATTGCAAAGTCAGATCGATATATTTACAATAAGTAGACTATGCCCGAGCACGAAACTCATAAACAGATTGCCAAATCTGACTATGTTGAGCTAAAACTGCCAAAAATCTTCTCAAAAACCGCTCCTGTCAATCTTTTTTTGCTAGGTTTCTCCCTCTTGCTCTCATTTCTCCTCGGAGGAGCAGTCATGCGCATTTACCAGCTCGAGAACGGCGTCGTTGCTACGCCTACCGACGCAATCGGGGCCTTTACCTCGTATGCAAAAAAACTAGGGTTGAATACCAAGCAATTCCAGGCGTGTCTGACCTCGGGTAAATATGCAAAAAATGTTGAGAAAGATTACCAGGCCGGGCAACAAGCCCAGGTGAACGCAACGCCGACATTTTTCATAAATGGCCAGGTCTTAGTCGGCGCGCAGCCGTATAGTATTATAAAAGCAGTTATCGAACAAGAATTAACGGGTAGACCTGCACCAACGCCTACGCTTGATCCGACATTGACGGAAATACCAACCTTTCCTAAAGCCAAGCAAGATGTGGACGCAGGCCACTTACCAGCATTAGGAGGTAAAAACGCGAAAGTAACAGTTGTTGAATTTAGTGATTTTCAGTGCCCATTCTGCAAAGCCTTCTTCGATGACACGCTCAGTCAGTTAAAAAAAGACTACATCGATACCGGGAAAGTAAAAATGGCGTATCGCCATTTCCCCATAAGTAGTATTCATAAAAATGCGCAAAAAGCCGGTGAGGCATCCGAGTGTGCCAACGAACAGGGAAAGTTCTGGCAATACCATGACATACTTTTCCAAACACAGGAGACATGGCAGAATTTACCAACTCTTCCAGCAAGCAGTAATACAACATGAAAATACTCAATCCAATCCCAATACTCAAACGCGAATTTTCTTTTTTGTCGATTGTACTCTTGATAAGCATCGCACTTCTCTACATTACCGCAGCGCTTTTCATTCTCAACTACCGTTTTATTGTCCAGACAGTTGAAGGTGATTTTCCTCTCTTGTATAAGTTTCAGATTCTTTTTGGGCTCATAACAGGCGTATCACGGGTTTTTCTGCCTTTGGAATTCCTGCTCTTTATCATAACTTCGCTTCTTATCGGTATAAATATTACGCTTCTTGGAAAAGCGATACGAGAGCTGAAAAAGCAGAACTCATTAAAACTTTCTTTTGGTGGAGTTGTTTTGCCTATGATGGGGGTTGGGTGTCCCAGCTGTGGCATTACGCTCCTTTCTTTTCTTGGGCCTTCAACTTCGATTGTCCTACTTCCCTTTCAGACTATTTTGCTGCAACTTGCCGGCATTGTACTTCTCGCTTTATCTTTTTTCTCGATACTCAAAAACTTTACACCATCCCACTGCGTTATACTGCCAAACAAAACCCGCGCTCTTTAATCTCCTCCTGCCCCATGCAGAAGGCTGATTGAGAAATAAACAACAACAATACCAAGAAGAAGAGCAATTGTCTCGGCAATAGCATAGCCTTTCTTCTCTTCATGATGGATCTCGGGTAAGATATCAGAAAGCGCGATGTAGATGAAAAAGCCTGAAGTTAAGGCAAGCGCGGTTGGCAAAATCCCCTCAATACGTTCTCCTACAAGATACGCAAGGATCGCGCCGACAAATGCGACAGCTGCACTTGCAATATTAAAGAGAATCACTTTTTTTCTCTTCAGCCCTTCATGGAGCATGACGCCGAAATCGCCTATCTCTTGAGGTATTTCATGTGCGGCGATTGCTAGAGCGGTGACTAAGCCAAGTGATGGGTTGACCATAAAAGTGATTGCAATAGCTACACCGTCTATAAAGTTGTGCATACTATCACCAAGCATGATCAGTGGCACAACCGGTTTTTTATGATGATTGTGCCCTTTTCCTTGTCCTGAGCTTGTCGAAGGATCTTCCTCATGCGCAAAACTATGATGATGAAACCAATGAATAACTCTTTCTAGAAGATAAAAAACAATAATGCCGATAATAACCCAGAGAAACACGCTACCATGCTCACCGCCACTTTCCTCAACTGCTTCAGCAGCTTCCGGCATCAAATCAAAAAAAGCGGTCCCTAATAATGCTCCTGCGGCAAACGAAGCCAAAACATGGGAGATTTTATATGCCAGTTTTTCTTTGGCAAGAAGCAAAAATCCGCCGACAAGCGATGCAAGACTACCGACAAAAGTAAAAAGAAGGATTTGCCCTAGTGTAGACATTAGATAAAATCTTCTCTATTGTAACCTGACCAATATTGGAAAGCAAACAAAAGATTAGGTCTGCTATAATAGCTTCTCAAATAATGAAATTGCATTTTTTACTCTTTTTCCTTTCGTTTCTTTTCTGCCTCACTGTCAGTATACAAAAATCCAACGCACAAGAAACAACACCTGCTACTATTCAGACACCGGTAATGCAAAAGTATGTAAAAGCAGAGGTTTTGCGGATTGAAAAAGAAGGGAAAACTACCACCGGCAGCACAACGAATATTTCTCAAACCGTAAGGGTTCGTATTATGGAAGGAAATGATAAAGGGAAAGAGCTGTCAGTTGAAAATGGGGGTATATTTATTATTACTGAAGATAAAAAAGTCCACCCTGGAGATACAGTAGTTCTTTCCAAACTGCAAACCCAAGATGGAAAAACGATCTTTCGTGTGTCCGATACTTACCGTTTACCAAAACTTTTGTATATTGCTCTTGCTTTTTTTGTTCTTGTTATCGGAATTGCGGGTAAAAAGGGCATCGGGTCGATTCTGGGTATGCTTATTTCGCTTTCGGTTATTCTCTGGCTCATTGTACCGCAGATACTGCATGGCAGCGATCCGCTTTTTATCAGCATTGTCGGTTCAAGTATTATTTTAGGGCTAACGATTTTTCTCTCACATGGATTCTCCCGGCCGACACTTGTAGCGCTTTCATCAACCGTTATCAGCCTTATCCTCTCGGGTCTTTTTGCTGTCCTTTTTGTCTCATTTGCGAGGCTTTCCGGCCTTGGGTCTGAGGATGCGTATACTTTGCAGCAAGGCTTTGTGAATACCATCAATTTCAAAGGCCTCCTTTTGGGCGGGATAATTATCGGAGCGCTCGGCGTACTGGATGATGTAACGACAACGCAATCGGCAACAGTGTTTACGCTTTTTGAAACCGATCACAAGTTGACGTTTTCTAAGCTTTTTCAAAAAGGGATGAAGGTTGGAAAAGACCATATCGCATCGGTGGTGAATACTTTGGTTTTGGCCTACGCTGGTGCCTCTATTGGTATTTTTATCTTTCTCTCCCTTGCACTGCAACAGAATACTCAGCCGCTGTGGGTGATAATCAACAGCGAGGTTATTTCAGAGGAGATAGTGCGAACGATTGCAGGAAGCATGGGGCTTGTCTTGGCAGTGCCCATAACAACCGCCATGGCAGCTTTTTTTGCCAAATATGCGATCAAAATAAATTAATTTCTGTCATACTGAAGCCGCGTTTGACGCGGCCAAATACGCGATAAATAAAATAGCTTGAGATATCTTGACAAACGACTTATCAATGGTATACTTTAGATGTCATGCCAATACAAAAAGATAGGGAACCGATCGTCGTTCAAGACGGTAAACCATTTTCCATTAACCCAAATACGAACAGAGAGACCGTTCCACAAGAAGTTACAGACAATCTTGCAATACTAGAAACAATACAAGAAGAAGGTAAATTAACCGATATCGTTAGATTTACTGTAGATGGGGAAAAACTATCAGGTAAAATAAATGTCATCAGTGTTCACACTGCATTAGAAAATCTCTATGAAACAGTAAGGTTTCCTGCTGGTGATGCTCACCCAATTACCTTTGATATCGATCTCTATCATATAACAGAAGCTCAAGCAAATGCTAATACCATTGGATTTATGGTCGGATATCTGAATAGAAGATATCTTGCAAATATAGAATATGAAGAATTTGAAGATGAACCGGGGATTGGATCATGGGTTGAAAATTGGACAGATATGGCTGATGGAGAAACAGTTGTTTTTGCTGTCCCACCTAATGCTGTTCCACAAGTTGAGTTTCAAGTATTTACAAACTTACACCGAGGCGTCCTTCATAGTGGATTTACAAATGAGACAACTTTACCTACTATGCCATCACAAATTCCTCAAACCTAGCGTCTGAAGTCTCAAACGTAACAATGACGTCTTTAACCTCTGCTAAAAATGGCCCTTTTTTGCATTCTTGAATCATTTGATCGATATCCTCTTTCTTGCCTTGGAAAACTGCTTCAACTCTCCCGTCTGAGAGGTTGCGGACCCAGCCGGTGAGGCCGAGTCTTACCGCGTTGCTTTTGACAAACTGCCGATACCCTATCCCCTGGACGTAGCCTGAGATGAAAAGATGTACTTGTTTCATAACAAAAGTCCTAAGTGCTAAGTCCTAAGTTATAAGTAAAAAAGAATTGACTTGGGACTTATGACTTATAACTTGTGACTCTACATATTGTATTTTTCAATAATCAACCTGATGTATGCGTTGCTGAGTTGGAGCTCTTTTGCCTGCTCCGGTGCGATCTGCCAGCGGTATTTTTCCATATCGACTTCAAAATTCTCTGTAACTTCTATCTCTTCTGATTCCAATAATTTCTTTTGTAAACTTCTTGGGTCTGCGACTTTTGTTCCGCTGATTGTAATCAAACCTTTATTATTAATCACCCGCCACCACGGTAAATCTATTTCTCCTTCGGTACTATTGAGAATCCACCCCACCTCTCGAGCAGCGCGAGGCAAACCTGCATACAGCGCTACCTGTCCATAACTCACAACTTTCCCATAAGGAACCATGCGGACGATGAAGATAACCTTTTCTCTAAACGTAGACATAAAAAAATTATTGTTCGAGCTTGTCGAGAACTAAGATCCTGAAACAAGTTCAGGATGACAGATCACAAAACTTCTCGACTTCGGTCGCCTGAGGCGACCTTCGCTCGAAGAATAGGCATTATGCTTTTGCGGTGGGCTTTTTCTCGGTTTTTCTCAACTCCTTCAGTTTCCACATAAAAAGTGCGCCTTTATTCTTAGCTGTGCTATCAATGGCAAAGGAAAGCGCTTTTTCCAAAATTGAGCGATGCACTGTCTTGGCAAGCTTTATATATAACCCTCTATGCTTGTAGTCGTCAAGCTCTTCGGCTAAATGAATGCCAAAACTTTGAAACTCGCGCGAGATGTACTTGTCTGTTGTTGGGTTAAAGTTTTTGAGTACCTGTTTGATGGATTGCATGTGTCTAAATCCTTTTATTAAATAAATACTCAGTCGCCGCCGAAGAAATGAATACCTGTTTTATGAAAGAATTGACGCAATAATCTCATCCCAAATGCTTTAGCCAATCCTTCACCGCTGCCATCGGTAGATACCCTATGAGTCGGCCTGATCAGATCAGCTAGTTTTGTCGTCATTGCATAACTGAAAATATATTGTAGTTTTAAATTTAATCTTTCTCGTTGCGACATTTTTTGCATAAATTCTTGTTTATCAAGATTCATTAGCCCTTCCCGTAAATCTTGTTGTATCTCTTTTAACCCTTCTATTGGATTTTCCATTTGTCGCTGCGGCCCTCTGACAAATTCAGGTTCTCTCGCCTGGTAGTTTGCAACTGTGTCTGGCTGCTGCCCTTTCCTTGCTTGAATTTTTTGCCTCATTCCTTCATCTGTAGGCCGTTGAGGTTTAACAATCCTTTTATCAAACAAGGGCTTGCGCAGTTTTTCCCCGAATACTTTCTCAACCCCCTCTCTTCGCGCGGCTAAGGCTCGCGAAACTTTACCCTGATTGCTCTGTTTTTTACCCTGCAAATAACGCACTACCGATCTTTCTTCTTGTCCGGGCGCTACACGACCTTCTGTTTTACCCGTATCGCGTAGCGGTACGCGCGGAGACTCCTTACGAGAACGAATGAGCGGTTCTGGTGCTTCGGGCATAATTTTACTTGCTATTTTTGGTTGCTGATTTTGGCCAATCTCAGATAATTGTGGCTTTTGTTTTGCCATAGGGTTAGTATACTACAGAAACTGGGTAGGGTAAGTTGTTTATTCTAACTTTTCTAAGATTTGGAGGGTCTCTTTCCTAAAGTATTCTTTTACTTCTTCCCAATTTACCGAAGTTATCATCTTCGGCATTTGACGCTCTTACTCGTCTTCTCCATGTATTTATTGTTCTTGGTTTGTTTCGCCGAAATAGAATTTATCTAGCTCCTCTCTGTTGGCAATATTTCCTTTTTCATCAAGTCTTGGGACTGGAGGCAACATAACTTCAAAGTCCTGAGGGCGCTCAATGAGTGCTTTTTCCTGCGCATGGAGATACTCTTCAAGTGTGGGAGGTTGCCTTACTACCTGATTTTCTCCTCGTTTCCAGGCGTATACTTTTGCGGAATCTTTTTCAGAATATGTGGGCTTCAATTCTGTAAGCTTTCCATCCTTTGAGAAGTGAGGCGTAACTGAGTAAACTCCTACAGGTGCATCCGGGCCAACTGCGGCTGTACCGAGCGACCTTGCTGTAGCCTCTGCTGCTCCTTCCTTTTCGCCTGCACCACAAGAGAGATAGGTAATTGGCGCATCTAGATCAAAGAACTCTTGGATCCTTGGGTCACTCGCGTATCTTTGAATATCTACTACGGTTAGTGGGTCAGTAGCTTCGCTCAAAGTCATCCCCTCTTTTTCTCCGTGCGCTTGTACTACCATGCCACCTATTTTATTTTCTGACCCATATAGCTTATCCAGCATATGCAGCCTGCCCAATACTTCTACTTTTGTACCAAATTCAATATAACGGACTGCATAGTTGTTTTTATTTAATTCCTCGGTCATCTGAGCGATTTTTTCGGCATCACCTGGCGCAAACGAAAATGCTCCGTTATGGTCGTTCAATGCCGTGGCGACAACAACGTAGCTGCGATTTGTATCATGCTCTTTGTATTGACGAAGTAATTGTTCAGCATCATACCGATGAAAATTGCGAATACCAAATAGCTTCTCCATCGCAGCTACAGAACCGGGTGCTTGAGACTCCATCCACTGTATGCGTTGCATGTTCCGTTCTACGTTTTTGGTAAAGTTTTTTTCTATTTCTTTCTGAGGGAGTAGCTTTCCTCCGATGTCATTAACAATCGTACTTTCTGCCCATCCTCTTATTAACCGATCAGCCAGCTGTTGGCTTGGTTCTTCTGCCATAATCTCTCCTAACACTTTTCTTCCCAACGTGTGCGCATCTAACCGTGTTTGTTCGTCGTCTGATGTTAATAACATGCTTAAGTAGCGTGTTTTTTGCGAAAGACGCTGGTCTGGGTCTTCCAGAGCATTTTGCGCGATTTCAATTGCTTGTGGATTTCCTGCTTTTGTCAGCACTTTCATGGGATAGTCATAAAGATATGCAAGATTTACATCGCTCACCGCAGCTGCAATTTGTGGGAGGCATTGCTCAAGAACTGGCAGCGCGTGTGTTTTTTGTTTCGCTGTCCCGTGTTCGACAACTTTGCTCACTACTTCTGCATATTGATCAGTGCTCCTATTGCTTGCTAGGTCGGCTCGTATGAGAGGGAGGCTTCGATCAATTCTATTTAGCGCAAATGACTGCAGAGTTGTATCTTCTGTATCAAGCATAATGCCGAGGTTTTTTAATGCTTCCAATCGAAAATGCGGATTTAGCACAGCTTTTTCGAGTAGTCCTCGATTCTGCCAAACGTCGTTATAGCTCTGGTTCCTTCTTGTTTCATCAACAGCGTCTACATTTACTGGGAGTAGATCCCAGATTGCAAGACGCAATTCGGTAAGTTTTCTTACCTCATCTGTCGTTAACACGACTTCTCTTTGTCCTCGAACTTTATCAACTGCGGATTTTACCACTGTACGAAGGAACGTTGCAGGATCTTCTCTTAGCCTCCCTCCTACTTGATATCGCAATGATCTTGCTTGATCAACGATTTGTATTGCGCGGCTATCAGATTGCGGAGGGTTTGTCGTATTTTCGGTACTATCGCTTGCTCCATGCTTCCCCTTTAGTCGAACAATTTCTCGGAGAATGGCATCTGGCAATTTCCCTAGTGATCGGTCGCGAATCAGGCTTCTTACCATTGCTGTCTCTCGGGGGCCTTCTGGCCTTGACTCAACGGGGGTAACAGGCGCTTCTTTTTCTTGTCCGCGCGTAAGTTCTGCGTTCGGTTGAGCAGGCTTTCCTTCGTTCATAGTTACTGTGTTTTTTCTTTCAGCACTTTCAGTGCTTCGTCTAGTTTTCCTGATTTTATTAGGTCTTCTGCGTGTTTTGCGACAATCACCCTCACTTTGTCGTCATGCTCTTTGATGACAGGCAAAACAGCTGCTGTAAGCTCGGCAAAATGATCATCAAGGGTTGGGACAATAGCGTAAATTTGCTCAAGCGTCAGGGGTGGATGCAGCTTATCAAGCACCATTTTGGCAATGTCAGTTGCACGGTCAGCATCCATCTGACCGTTCATAAGCTTTTGCTCGATGATATCTAAAATATCTCGTTCTATTTTTTGCCGATACTCTTCCGGATCCATCTACTATAACTGTAACATATATATTATTTAGGCAAAATTCGTATTTCGACTCGAGCGTTTAGCGCTTCTGCAATACGCTCAAGTAATGAAAGAGATGGTTTTTGAGACATCGCTTCGATGCGAGAGATAACCGGTTGCTTGGTGCCAATTTTTTTGGCTAGCTCCTCTTGCGTCATCTTCCTTTTTAACCGCGCACTAATAAGACTTCGCGCCAGCTGATACTCTGGCTCGGTTCCTTCGTATGCTTTTTTATAGACTGGGTCCTTTAACCAACTCTTATGTAAGTCGTCAAAATTTGTAAGCTTGAGATTTTTCATATTATCCTCCTAATTCTCTCTGCCTTTTTTCTGCTAATTGTATATCCTGCTTTGGTGTTTTATTTGTTTTCTTCTTCAGTGCATGAACTATCACACCAAGCTTTCCTTTGCTGAAAAAGAACAAACGAATATTTCCTGCTCTTAATTCCCATAGTTTCTGAGTTCCAACCATTCGCTTAAGATATTTCGCTGGTAACTGTAGGCCGAATTCTTTAAAAAGCTCCTGACTTCTGCGAACTCTTGCTTTCTCTATCGGAGAAAGTTGATCAAGGAATTTCTCAACTTGATTTGCAACTATTAAATTCATTCTATAACAATTTTGTTATATGTCAATCCCTATTTTGTGTTAAATTGATTCTGCGCGGATTCGATGCCTTTTTCAAGCGCCGTGGCGAGTGCTTTTGCAGTGCGTTTGATAAGCTCTCGTGCCTTTCCCATTTCTCCACGGGCAAATGTCCCCAAAACAAAGTCATCAACGCCGCGCATTTTTTGCCTTGCCACTTCCCCATGGTTGCGATTAACGCCAATACCTAAGCGAAAGCGCCAAAATTTATCCGTACCTAACTTCTCCATAATAGACGTGACGCCCTTGTGCCCCGCTGATGCGCCGCCAAAACGAATTTTAATTGCCCCCAAGGGAAGATCGAGCTCGTCATTGATAACCCAAATATCCTCAGGCTTTATTTTGTAGAAAGACGCGACAAGGCTGACTGCCAGACCTGAATTATTCATATACGTTTTGGGTTTCATGAGGATCAGTTTTTCCTCATCGCCGCGTTTGGGTTGCCAGACAGAGTGCACGATAAAGGTTTTCAATCGGTCTTCATCCTGCCACGTGGTCTCGTGAACCGGCGTGGTATTTTTTAAAAATTGATCGAGAACCAAAAAGCCGAGGTTGTGACGGGTACTCTCATACTTTTCGCCAGGGTTACCTAATCCAACAATTAGCTTCATATAAAAGATACTAGGATATTAGGATACTAAGATATTAAGTGTCAAGCAATAATTGCGTAATATCTCAATATCTTAATCTCTTAATACCTTTACCACCTCGTCATCTGTCACCTGAGGAAATTCTTTGTAAAATTCTCCGACAGCGTGGAATTCTCTTTCTACCCGCAAAGCAATCACCGTATTAAAATATTCATTTAATTCATCAAGCATTCCTTCTGCTACTACTGGTATAGCCAGAATGACAGCTTTGGCTTTCTGTTGACGCAAGTATTTACCTGCACAGAAAGCTGTTGCTCCTGTTGCCACGCCATCATCAACGAGTATAACTTTCTTTCCTTTTACAATGCTTGGCTCTCTTTTACCACGAAAAAGCAGTTCTTGATTAAAGCGCTCGTCTTCTTTTTCTACAATTATAGGCCAAAGATCGTCTTTGGACAGATTAAGAACGCTGATTAATGATTTATCCAGATATGTGCTGTTGTCCGGCCCTATTGCACCGATGGCTAGCTCAGGGTTGTGGGGGCTGCCTAGTTTTTTAATGACAATGGCATCAAGCGGGAGATTGAGTGCTTTGGCCACTTCGGCAGCAACCACTACTCCTCCCCGCGTGATGCCAAGGACAAGATCTGCCTGCTCTTTTTTGAGATCAAGCTTGAGTTTTACTCCCAGCAGCTCACCCGCGTGCTTACGATTCTCAAACATACTACATTAAATATTCAAACTCATCTGCGCTGTGTTCTCATCCGTATCTTTTGCCGGATCTTTTCCCTCTTGCCAGATTTTTACTTTGCCATACTCACCATCAAATCCCGGCTGGATGACGATATCACCTGTCCGAACTTTACTCACACCCTCGGCGATTCTGCTGTCTGATGCGTTTGCAATTTCCTCTACCGGTGTTTTTAACAAGACATCAAGCTCAGAACCGCACCTTGTCGTTAATGTCTGAAACATATGCTTTGCTTTCTGACTTGCAACTGTTGAGCGCATACTCTCGGCAATAATCTCCAAAAGCGGCACAAGCTTGACATACGGCGGGTGATGTTTGGATTTATCTGTATACCATTTAAGACCATACTGGTTCGTTTTTGTTTCGGTAATATGCTCCAAAGACGGATCTGCTAATTGTAACAATCTATTCAAAACGCCTTCAGTCAGTTTCTTATGACACACCGGGCAGACTGTGCCTTTTTCCTTTATCTCTTCTGGCCCAAAGCTAATTCCACAGTTTCTATGTCCTGAGAAATGATATTTCCCCTCTTCAGGATAGAATTCAATTGTGTATCCAACCCGCAATTTATTACTTTTTCGCATAATCGCAAGCCTTATATCTTCATATGATAATTGGAAATTTGATATTGGATATTTGACATTTGATATTCCGTCTTTGGTCACAAAGACGGTCGCCTCCCTTCCCATCTTTGCCGGGCTGTGGGCGTCTGAAAATGAGAGGATGGTTCTATTTTTCAATTCTTTTATCTGCCAGTTCATCTCAGGATCGCTTGAGAGTCCCGTCTCAATGCCGTAAATATATTTACCTAGCTCCTCAAAGCTCTCATCAAGCGAGTCAAAGCCAGATGCTGACCCGTAGATACCAAAATGCGGCGTCCAGACATGGCAGGGGACGAGAAGCGTTCGCTCGTCGATGCTTAGGATAAGCTCTAAAAGGTTTTTGGAGGACAAACCAATGATTGGCCGTCCATCCGCATTCAGATTACATCCCCGCCTGACCAGTTCTTTACTAATTTTTTCAGCGACCTCAAAACTTGGCGCAAAGACAAGGTTATGAATTCTTCTCAGCTTCCCTCCCTGGGTATAGATACTCGATATCTCCGTTGATAAAATAAACAGTGTCTCTTTTTCCTTGTCTACTTGTGACTTAGGACTTATAACTTGGGACTTTAATCCATATATCCCCTCTCCTTTCTCCTCCAGCAGTGCTTGGATTTCTTTAAACCACAACGGATGCGTCCAGTCAGAAGCAGTGAGAATATCCAGTCCTTTTTGCTGAGCAAATTTCGCCATTATCGGCAACACCATATCTTGTGAGACAGCCCGGGA
>CAZTFV010000034.1:0-14247 GCA_964613075.1 uncultured Gammaproteobacteria bacterium
GTGATAAACCAGGCAAAAAACCAAAACATCGGTTGGCTCTACTGTCTGCAACGAGCAGGCGGACCGAATGATAATCCTTGGCCGGTACTCCCCTCCTACTTTACTCAAATGGCAAATGAAATGCGAGGGACAAATCCTACTACCACAAAAGCGCCAACGAAAATTTCTACTCCCACGGCTTCTCCGCTGTCCACAGCCACTCCTTTTCCTACCCCCACGCATCCGAAAAATGGTACAAGGTTCTCCCTCACTCTTATTCTTCACGGAATCGGTAGCGGCGGGGATAACGTAAATCCGAATGCGGGAGGGAATAATTCTCCTCGCAATCCGCAACGAACAGTCAAGCTTACAATCCTTAATAGTCAAAACATTGTCGTTGCCAACCCGACCGGTGTTGTTACCTTTAATGCACAGAAGGGATATTTTAATGGCACAGTCGGACTTTCCGAAAAACTTCCCCAAGATTCTTATACTATCAAGGTGCAGACACAAAAATACCTGATTAAACAGACGCCCATTGTCCTCTCCATTCCTCCGCACCAGGATACTGTCTCGATCGAACCACTTTCTTTTGTAGCCGGAGATACCAACGACGATAATGCGCTCAATATCCTCGATTACAACCAACTAGTGGATTGCTACAGCGATCTTACCCCGGCAAAAAATTGTTCCGATGAACTAAAGAAGAGCAGTAGCGATCTTGATGATAACGGAACTGTCAACCTATCTGATTACAACTTGTTTATCCGTGAACTCTCCACGTATAGAGAAGAGTGAACATTTTGTAGGCATAAGTGACTCTATGGTAACCGTCCACAAATTATATTTAACTATTTCTCAAGAATACGTTTTCAAAAAAACGAAACAAAAACCTACTGCTCCAAATAGAGTGTCAAGCACTTAATCCCACCGCCTGACTTTTTAAATTCACTCATATCAAGAAGTATCGGTTCTATGTTCAGCTTACCAAGCTTCCGTTCAAGATCCCTGTCTAGAAAACCTACCAGCAGCTTTCCCTTCACATACATACTATTGCCGATAAATCCTTCTGCCTGCTCTTTCGTCATCTGTATCGCGCCTTCTGTTTTTGCCAGATGCTCTTGTCCGTCCTGAGAAAAGGCAGGCGGATAATACAAAAATCCCCGTTCCCCAAGCGGGCAAAATGCCGTATCAAAATCATAAAAGTACGGATCGACCAAGTGAAGCGACACATACGGTACACCGAGCATGTCCGCGAGTTCTCTGTGAACCTCAGGATCAGAGCGAAATCCGTATCCCATGTAGAGTGTCCCCCTGTAAAAGAGTGCATCGCCTTCCCCGCCCTGAAAATGCGTCAGCGTTTTTACCTCATATTCGTGGTCTATAAACCACTTCTGAAAATGCGCTTCTTCTCCTTTTCGCTCTTTGTAGCGGAAATTCCCGCTGACAAATGTTCTACCGCGGCAGATACCCCCATTTGCTGTAAATACCATATCCGGAAGTCCTTGCACTTGCTGAATAAGCTCTATTTCAATCCCGAGGTCCTGATAGATCTTGTAAAGATTTTCCCATTGTACGAGTGCTTTCTGCCGGTCAACTTTATTCTCGACATGCATCCATGGGTTGATCTCATACTCGATATCAAAATAATCCGGCCGACACATCAGGATTTTCATATTGGGGAGCATAGCAAGAAAACATAAGGAAAACAAGCTGTCTGATTGTAATCGTTCAGGAGTTGCCAAAGGTATTCTTCGAGTGAGGCTGAAAGCCGAATCGAGAAGTTCTCGACTTCGCTAACGCTACGCTCGAACAATAAAAGTTTTGTCAAATCCTGAACGGTTACGTCTTATTCTTGCTTTGTTTGCAGGAAAAACGTATAATGCCCAAATATGGTTGAGGCTAAAAGACCTGATACTACAAATGTAGATAGACGATTCAAAGTAGTTGGCAACACTGAGAACAAAAGATATCGAGCGTTAGTATTTGTGCAGCGAGATGAAAGAGCTGGCTCTCATACTGTTCCAGAACGATCGGTTGTCACCACTGATGGATTTCCTTCAATACCATTAAGGAGATTTGAAGAAACACCCTCTCTATTCCAAGCGGATCCTACTTTTGAGCCGACGGGGGCAGAAAGAGTTGCCCAACTGGCAGATACCTATTCATGGTTTAGACCCACACCTCTGAGTGAACTCGCAACAATGCAGGGTTCTGTCCCAACAATCGATGACCCATTTAGTAAAGAAAGTGTGGCCGCGAGAGTATGGGACTATTCTACCCAGAGAAGCAAGGCTTTAAATGGGATTATGGAAAAAAGCAGACCCGGAAATGTCAGGAAGGATATCAATGAGTGGAAAAAAAACAAACTGACCTTATCAGAATTTGAGCTACTGTATAAAATTGCATCAGGGCTTGAGGCCCAAGACCTGGCCTCAGCTCTAGGAATAGCAGTCAACACAGTAAAAAACACGATTGCTAGCATACACGGGAAGTTAGGATCTAAAACCAGAGTGCATGCCGTTTCTCTCGCGGAAAAAGCAGGAATAATTCTAACTGATGATTTGCTCCACGGAATAAGCTCGCCTATTCTCTGCGAGATGAGGAACTCCTTGTTATTGGTTATTGCTGGAATAACAGACCCAGAGCATCTGCAATCTTTAACCACAATAGCAAATCATCTCAACATAGCTCCGCGAACTATCAAAGATTACCTCACAGAGCTCCGTCAGATATTAGGAGTAAATAGCTTGGTTGACATATATAGATTCGCTCGGGCATACGAAGAAGGAAAAATCACAATGTTTAAGAACTCTAAAACAGAACCCGACCCAGCAGCAGTCTTCCCTGAACACAGAGAAGTGTTCGGAGCGGTACTTAACCCGCAGCGAGTAAAAGAACATATCGCTGCATACGCTCGATGGGCAGAGGCTGTCGCAAGAGAGAAAAGATGTGCAGTCAAACCCGTTAACGGCGATGACCTGGCAGACAATAGAGTTGGGATGCCGCTCACACAGCGAGAACATGAAATAGCTTATCAGGTAGCTTTAGGAAGCACTAACAAAAAGATCGCTGCTGTGCTCGGCATAAGCGATCGAACAGTAAAAAATCTCATATTGATAATTATGAGAAAAGTTCAAGCAGGCTCCCGAGAGGCTGTTACTGTAAAGGGATTTGAGGAGATGTTCCTTGTGCAATCTGCATTTCCTCTTGAATATGACTATTCAGGATATTCTCATCTGTTCAATAGCCAAAAGGAGGTATTTAACCTCTTAGCCGGTGGATTTAGAAATGCTGAAATAGCTCAGAATCTCAACATCACAGAACAAACAGTCAAAAATCACATCACGGGGATACTTCGTAAACTTGGAGTTGAAAACAGAAGACAAGCTCTTCTATTAGCAGCTAAAAGAAAAGAACACATGGCGAAAAAAACAGCCTCTGATCTCCCGTTCACAAATGAACACGCAGCTCGATTAAGAATGCTCCTTTTCGGCGTATCTAATGGCATTCCTGGGCCATCAACGTCTGATAGATTACAATTGTTAGTACCTCTTGACGCGCGAACCGTAGAGGAGGCAGCCGGACACGCAATCGCATATGGATGCATAGCACCAGAAGCACTGGGTATTCCACAAAGTGTCATTGCGAGAGCTGTACACTTAACCGCAGACCAAGTTTCATTCCTCAACGCTTTTGGATCTTACACAACAAAACCCTTCTACAGACGCTTTGAAAAAATGAGCTTAAGCCGAGATGAAGGAATGAAAAAACTTGCCGCTGCTTTTGCAATACTCCAAATTCCAACAACGACCCTAAATAGTACTGCAGCAAAAATGCTCTCAATTGCTGGATTCGTAGCAGAAGTTGAAGGGTATCGATACGAGCTCTCTGAACAACGAAATCGGTACAATGATTTTATTAATATGCATACTCAGCCAGCAGCAACTGATGTATATATACAGACGCAAGATATAAAAAGGAAAGACCACCCCGGTCCCCAAGAATCGCCTCACAAGAGAGAGGCGCCACAAATATCCCCCGACCGTTAGGTCGTGGAAGCTTCAAGGAAGGAAAAATGGACACCCAAGAGATAGTACCAAAAAACAACACAGAAATCACCGTTTACCAGCTAAGGAAAGGGGCAGCTGATGGCTCAAAACACAGCTGGAGTTATATCGCAGATAAGTTAGGAACTACTCAATCGAAAGTGAGAAAGATGTACGCAGCAGCTATAGAAACAGTAAGGACGAATGAGAGCTTTTTTGGTGCAAAGAGGAAACGATAAAGAGAAGGCGATGAAAACAGACCGCACGCTCACGTCTTATGTATAATAAGTTAGTGTATTATACAGTGACACCAAATCCCTTTGTGCAAAGCTGTTCCACCTCCGAGGTGGTAACACATTTATCTTCGACTGGATTTCACATTGACTATTTTCTCAAGGGTACTATAATCCTTATGCCCAGATCTATGCCTCATCGCTTTGGGAAAGAACTTGAAGGTAGTCCCAGACATGAATCTTCGCTGATCCCAGAAGATATTCATGAGCGTGGAGGACTCACGCCACAACATTGGAAAATCGTCTTGGATAGACTTGGACAATCACCTCTTCTTGACAGTACGAGTATTAGGGATTATGCAGCAGCTGTTATTCATGGGGAGTTTTCGGATATTAATTTTCACCATAGGGAATACTTAGGAAGTAGACATTGGAAGAATATCAATACGGCCTTTGCAGATGAAAAGCCGTTTTTGGTGCCACACAGAAGACGGCCATGGAGTAGGAACGAGTATCCCTCGATAGTAAATGATATAGTCGACTATGCTCTTTTAGAAGAGCATGCCACATATACATTGAATGATTATATTCATTCTGACATGGAACCTACTATAAAAAAGGCAAGAAGGTTACGGTGGGAGTGGGAAAGAGAAAGTGAATTCTCAGGTAGATGGTCAGGTGAAGAAGTGATGTTCTGGAATAAATTTAGATGGGTGAAAAGAGAGTATGCCACTTACTCATATCCAAAAACAATCGAGGTAGAATTTCCGTGGTCAGGGCCAGAAGGGAGAACTGAACGTAGACCAAACCCCCAAGCTGGGTGATCAGAGAGAAAGGAAAAAACTGTTCTCTTAGATGACGAAGATAAAGACTATTTGTTAGACGCCTGTTTCTTGTCGAGAGATGAGGTATTGAATCCGACACTGCAGTCTCTTGAACAGCTAGGTAACACGCTTCTCGCGAAGGCACGAGAGAATCCTGATGAGATTGAAGAGAAGTTTAGGCAGAGAATGGAAGCGAAATTTCGAGAGTGGAAAAACATGACTCAATTCACCTGGCCCGGAGGAGTCCCTCTACATGTACAAAAAAGAGTTGCTAGAAAATTCCAACAAGCGTTTCTAAACCATTTTGGTATTGTGCCTACGATCTATGAACAAAAACTTAGCACCTCTAGTAACGATAGTTGGCTGATCGCCAGAGCAGATGGCAATAAAACTTTTGGAAAAACTTTCGGAGCATCAATCGTTCTACCAGGAGTACCATCGAAAGACACGCTCATTATTTTTCCTCCTCTAGTGGAAAAAGTAGTTGGTAAGGATTAAAAAAGTCATTACTGCTGCTATTTAGGGGATGGTTAGTATTTCTTAGGAGCATATTTTAACAAATGCAAACGCTTTTTTCATGTTCTGTCTTCAATCACTTCGCACATTCATGTAAAATATCTAACCGCACTAAAAGCGATTGAAATCAAGGGATCGTGGTGTGTCTCCCGAGGTGCAAAGCTAATGTACTTCCGGTGTGGAATAAGTAGACACGTCGGGTAGCTACGTTATCTTCAGAATCGTATAAGAACTCGTACCGGCGGGGGCTGAAATACTGACTGTATCACCCACCCTTTTGTTTAATAGTGCTTTTCCCAGAGGAGAAACGCTCGACAATTTTCTCTCTCCTGGATTTCCTTCGTACTCCCCAACAATGCTGTACGTTACTTCTTTCCCACTATTTGCCAATACAACGGATACTCCGACCGTCACGACGCCTTCTTGCTTTACCTCAGTCACTTTTCCATATCGGATCTGATGCTTGAGTTCGCGCAATTGCCGATCGATGAAGTTCAGTTTAAATCTCGCTGCTTTGTACCACCCATTTTCACTTAAATCCCCCAACTCTCTCGCTTTTTTTAAATCTTCAACAGCCAATTTTCGCTTCGCTTGTAGCGACTGATGTTTATTTTTTACCGCCTCATAGCCTTCTTTTGTAAAAGATATGGTACAAATGTTTTTTGTAACGCTCATTAACATATTTTACAGTAATATGTCAGGATTTGACAAAATATTCTTCGAGCGAGCGTAGCGAGTCGAGAAGTTATGTTCTCGACTACGTTTACCCTGAGTGCATCGAAGGGCTCGAACAATAACTTCTTTGTCAAATCCTGAGCGATTACATTTTACAGTATTGACAGATTATAATCCCACTGGTATTCTTTATTGGACAATTCTTTCGGGGTCAGGTGCCTCGTCCTTCAGCAGTTTTTGCGAAGAATGAGAAATCCTAATCGGTGGTAAAACTCCACGAGTCCTTCGATAAACTTAGGACAGGAGTCTGTGAAACTCAGACAGCGACCGTACAGTCGGGATGAAAGAAAGAATTATGAAAAAACTCAAACAATTTGGGCCTGGTTTTGTTATACTAGCCGCGCTCCTCTGGAGCTTTGATGGCCTTCTTCGTAGAAGTCTGTATACCCTTCCTCCGGCAGTTATCGTTTTTTATGAACACGTATTAGGAGCTGTTGTCCTTCTCATTCTTCTTCCCAAATGGTGGCCTGATATAAAGAAGATGACGAGAAAAGAATGGATTGGCATTGCTGTTGTGTCTCTTCTCTCAGGCGCACTCGGCACAATTCTTTATACTGCCGCACTTGGGAAAGTGCAATACATTCAGTATTCGGTTGTTGTCCTTTTGCAACAGCTCCAACCCATCTGGGCTATTGCTGCCGCCGCGATTATTCTTAAAGAAAAAATAACAAAACAGTTTATTCTTTGGGCTGCACTTGGCCTTATCGCTGCATACATGATTTCGTTTAAGGACTTAACGGTGAACCTCGCGACAGGGCAAGGTACGGCAGTAGCCGCGATTCTTGCGCTTTCTGCAGGGTTGTTCTGGGGTTCATCAACGGCGATTAGTAAATACGTACTAAATAGAGTTTCATTCCTTACAGCGACTGCGCTTCGCTTTCTTCTTGCCCCGGTATTTGCCTTTCTCTTTATTCTCGGAGGAAATCAGACATCTACGATGTTTTCTCTCTCGCAACCGCAATGGCTTACACTGCTTTTAATCACTTTTTCAACGGGTATGGTCGCGCTTGCAATTTATTACTACGGATTGAAGCGTACGCCGGCACGTGTTACAACACTGTGCGAGCTTGTCTGGCCTGCCTCCGCAATCTTTATTGATTATATTTATTTTCACAAACCCCTCTCGCTTACCCAAATTTTGGGTGTTATAATACTCCTCACAGTGATCTACAAGGTCACAAAGTTCCGAAAGTAATACTCATACGTCTGTATAATTCCTTCTCTCGGCTTCTACTCCTTTTAACCCCCGATTTTCCCATTTGCCCCAATCTCCCCGATAGGCTGCTCTCCTGAATAAAATGCTATAATATTCATAGTCCTTCGACTAGCTCAGGATTTGAAGATGCTGAGTCAAATCGAAGCATGAGTGTAATCGAATCTATGAAAGCACTAACTACAGCACTAATGTTGAGTTTACTCTTTTTTTCATTTCCGGCAAAATCTTCTGCCATCTTTGACCCACTCTCCGTTGCAAATAACAAATTCGGTATACACATTTTATTCGATTCTGAGATCAATGACGCTTCCCAGCTTGTGAACACAAACGGCGGTCAATGGGGATACGTGTTAATTCCCATCCAATCAGGCGATAAAGATTTAACAAAATGGCAAAAATTCATGGACAATGCCAAAAAGCTTCACCTCATCCCTATCCTAAGACTCGCGACAGAAGGTGACTACTTCGATACAAAGGTTTGGCGCAAACCCAAGGAAGAGGATGTTTTGGACTTTGCCAATTTTTTGCATTCCCTAGATTGGCCGATCAAAAACCGTTATGTTATTGTCTTTAATGAAGTCAACCGGGCTGATGAGTGGGGTGGAGAGGTAAATCCGAAAGAGTATGCACAACTCCTAAGCTACGCAGTAACTGTTTTTAAATCAAAATCCAGCGATTTTTTCATTATCGGAGCCGGACTTGATAATGCAGCACCCAACGGGTCAGGACACATGAATCAATACGATTATATGCACGCCATGAATGCAAACGTCCCCGGTATCTTCAATCAGGTAGACGGACTTGCAAGCCATGCCTACCCCAATCCTGAATTCTCCCAGCCTCCGACAGTCAATACGGTAAAATCAATCAGCAGCTTTCGTTATGAACACGATCTGGCTGAAGGTATTAGTAATAAAAACTTGCCTGTTTTTATTACGGAAACAGGCTGGACAGATAACATAGTCCCTGATGACCAACAGGCGCAGTATTACAAAGAAGCTTTCGAAACCGTCTGGAACGACCCAAATATCGTTGCCGTTATTCCGTTTATTTTACTCGCCGGTGCAGGACCTTTTAAACAATTTTCATTTTTGCAAGCAGATGGTACGCCAACCAAACAGCACGATATGCTAAGGTCTCTCCCCAAAATAAAAGGGCAGCCGAAAATCGAGCAGAAAGTGTTGGGGTCCGAAACGCGCAAGAAAAGTATTCCTACACCTGCTATTCGTTATTTCGCGAAAAATTATCAGCCCAAGAAAAAAAGATTCAGCCTCTCTCAATCGCTGTCCTTTGCTTTTAGCTGGATGATGAAGATATGAGCAATATGGAGTGGAATACAGCACAAGACGTTAAAAAAGATATAGCACACATTGTAAAAACCCTAGATCTCTCGCATATAGATCTTTCACGCGTATTCTGTTATAGAACGCAAGGGTCCAAATCGCGCGCGTATGCGAGAACCTGGAGTTTTCCCAAAATCTTCCAGCGCGCGCTTACGCAGCCACCCGCCTATGTCATAGAGGTACTCACCCGATATTATGACCGGCTTGACGATGACACAAAAAAGAAAGTACTCATTCATGAACTGCTGCACATTCCCAAAAACTTCTCGGGCGCACTGCTTCCTCACAGAAGCAATGGTCGTCACATCGGCCACATGACAAGTAAACTGTTTAAAGAATACAAGCAGAAAACTAATTATTAATTGATGCTAGACAGTAGAAGCTTGAAGCTAGAATGAGAAGTTAGATGATTGAATAACCTTAAGATCTAACTTCCAGTATCCAGCGTCTAACCTCAACTATATGATCACTCTTATCCACGGCGATGACACAACAAGCTCTCGGAATTATCTCCTGGAGCTCAAGAAAAAAAATACTGGTGCTCTCTCATTTTCTGGGGAAACCGTAACGCTCACTGACCTTACGCAGGCTCTCCAGGGAGACGGGCTGTTTGAGGAAATAAAATCTGTCTATATTGAAGAGCTGTTTGGGAAAAAGAAGAAAGGGAAAGAATTAGATGCAATGCTTGATTTTCTCAATCATGAAAGCAAAACTCATGCTATCTACCTTTGGGAAAAAAAACCAATATCCCCAACCTCCCTAAAAACCCTAACAGCGTTAGATATTAAACTCTTCAAACTCCCGCAGGAGCTTTTCCGCTTTTTAGACGCCGTAAGACCCGGAAATGCAGAAGAACTTATAACGCTCTTCCATGCGGCCCAAAAGATGAATGAGCCGGAAATGATGTTATACATGCTTACTCGCCAGATACGTCTCCTCCTCTCGCAAAAAGATCCGGATACAACTATTGATGAAATAACACGACTGGCGCCATGGCAAAAAAGCAAACTCAAAAAACAGGCAGATAAATTTAAGGCTTCCGATTTGCTAAATCTCCATCACTCACTCTACTTATTGGATGTAAAACAAAAAACAGGAACGAGCGCTTCATCACTCTCCGCATCCATTGACTTTTTAATACTCGCTCTCTAAGATTAAGTGCATGATGCTTAACCCCAAAATATTCAAAGCCTATGACATTCGCGGTATTTACCCGGATGAAATTAACGAGAGTACTATCAAACCAATCATCCGGGCGATCTACGCATTTTTATACAAAACTTCAAACAAAAATCAGCCGCTTACCGTTGTGCTTGGTTACGACATGCGACTCTCATCGCCGCAGCTTTTTGCGAGGGCAAAAAATGTCCTGACTGAAATGGGCGCAGCGGTTATTGACGTCGGTCTCATCTCAACGCCCTCCTTCTATTTCTCGATTTTTCATTACGGATACGATGCCGGTATACAAATTACCGCCTCACATAATCCGAAAGAATATAACGGCCTGAAATTAGTCAGAAGTGGCCCAAAAGGCCTGATAAAAATTGGCAAATCTACTGGCATGGATGACATAAAACAAATGGCAATGGAGGAAGTCGAGTTTACATCCCACAAACACGGAACAGTCACACAAAAAACAGGCATCCTTCAGGAGGAAGTAGGAAATGCACAAGCGCTGCTTGGAAATCCGAAGCTCAAACACTTTAAAATTGTCGCTGACCCGGCCAATGCCATGGGTGCACAGTATATTGAAGCGCTGTTTCGGACAATCCCCGTCGATCTCATAAAGATGAATTTTACGCTTGACGGAAGTTTTCCTGTCCACCCGCCAGACCCTCTTGATTTTAACAACCTAAAAGATCTGCAAAAAAGAGTGATTGAAGAGAATGCGGACTTCGGATTAGCTCCGGACGGAGACGGAGATAGACTGTTTTTTATTGACGAGAAGGGTACAATCGTCCCTGCGACAATCATAACTGCACTTGTTGCAAGAGAATTGCTTAAGAAAAATCCCGGAGCAACTATTCTCTTTGATATCCGCTACATACTCACTCCGGGCAAAATTATTAAAGAGTGTGGCGGCAAATATGAGATAACAAAAGTCGGCCATGCTTTCATCACCGAAAAGCTCAACCAAACAGGCGGCATTTTTGCAGGCGAGTCATCGGCACACTATTTTTATAAAGCAAGTGGCAACGCCGAATCTCAGCTTATTACCATAGTCTCTGTTCTGAAAGTATTGTCAGAAGAGAATAAACCACTATCTGAAATAGTTGAAGAACTACGAAGAAGCTATGAGTCAGGAGAGATAAATTTCAAAGTGACCAATGCCTCGGAAATAATGAAAAACCTAAAAGGTCAGTACAAAGATGGCAATTTGTCAACGCTTGACGGCATTGCTGTTTCATACCCTGATTGGCGCTTCAGCGTTCGAACATCCAATACTGAGCCGCTCTTGCGCTTAAACCTTGAAGCGCTCACAAAAGAGGTTATGGAAACAAAGCGAGACGAAGTGATAAAATTAATTAGAAAAGCCGCAAAATAATGATTGATCTAAGTAGTATTGATAAATTCTCGTTTTCAAATCAACCATTTAGTAAAAAGGTTGACAAGCCGTGGGGATATGAAATCATTTTTACCCCTCCTCATCTTCCTTACACGGGGAAAATAATTCATATCAATGCTGGCAAACGTTTGTCCCTGCAAGTGCACGACAAAAAACAGGAAAGTTGGATTCTCAAAAACGGACACGCCAAAGTAGTCTGGGAGAGTCAAAACGGTGAGTTGGTTGAAACAGAATTAAAAGAAGATGAAGGATATACCTTGGTCATCGGTCAGAAACATCGCTTGGTCGGCGTAACGGATTGTGATATTTTCGAAGTCTCAACACCTGAAACCGGAACTACCTATAGGCTAGAGGATGACTACAAGAGACCAGATGAGACTGAAGAAATGAGAACGCAAGACCGTAAACCAACATAAGTTACTTATGTAACATAAGTAACCTAAGTGACCTATGATTGATCTTACCGACAAAGAAGCGATCAGGAAGATAGACCCCCAAGACACCCTCGCGTCTACAGAACTGCTCGTCAAGCAGCTCGAAGCAGCGTGGACTGAAGTGAATGCACTCCATTTTGAAAAAGAGATTCGTGGGGTCAAAAATATCGTATTTTGCGGCATGGGAGCGTCTATTTATGGTGCGCTCGTTTTAAAGGCGTTACAGAACACTGAGATGCCATATCCGATTGACATCATCAGCGATTACCATCTCCCAGCTTGGGTTGGCAATGACACGCTTGTTGTTTTAACTAGTTATTCCGGGACCACTGAGGAAGTTCTCTCATGCGCACAGGACGCAAAAGCTAAAGGTTCTCATATGCTTGTCTTGACAAAGGGAGGGGCTTTGGCAACGTTTGCACACGAGAACCATCTTCCCGCCTATATATTTGACGCGAAACTAAACCCTGCGGGTGTTCCGCGCCTTGGCAACGGCTACACAATTTTAGGCCTCATCGGGTTGTTGAACAAACTTAACATTATCACAGTTGAGGAACACGAAATTACCAATGCAATTATTAGGTTAAAAGAAAAATTTGCAGAAATAAAATCTCGGGCAATGGCTGACTCTGAGAAATACCTCGACATTATACCCGTTGTTTTCGCAGCTGAGCATTTATCTGGGAACGGCCAGATCTTGAGAAACCAATTCAACGAAACGAGCAAAACTTTCTCTGCCTATTATCTCGTTCCGGATCTGAATCATCATTTGATGGAAGGATTGCAATTTCCAAAAAATGCCAAACTGAAATTCCTTATACTTAATTCTCCTAATTATTCGGCAAAGATTAAGCAAAGAATGTCACTGACCGTCGATGTCGTAAAGCAGAATAATAGAGATATACAAGAGTTTATGACGAGTGGCCAAACAGTCTATGATGACTTTCTTGAAGCGCTGACCTATGGAAGCTTCCTGACCCTCTATCTTGCCTTGAGATATGACCAAAACCCCGCGATTAACCCCTGGGTCGACTACTTCAAAGAAAAGCTCAAATAGCTTCTTGCTTTTTTCCCAAGATATTTCCATAATATAGAACGTGGCTCAGAAAACCAACCTGATTGCTTGGTTCGCAGAAGTTGACAAACACGACGTCGCAATCGTCGGCGGTAAGGGCGCCAACTTAGGCGAAATGATTCAGGCAGGGTTCCCCGTACCGGATGGTTTTGTTGTCACTTCCTACGCATATTTTCAATTTATCCGTGAGAATAATCTGACTCTTAAAATCCGCCACTTGCTTTCATCTGTTAATTATGATCGGCCCGAATCACTCTCCCAGGTCTCATCGCATATTAAAAAAGTTATTATGGAAGGGCAGATGTCTGAGGAATTGATACGGAATGTGTACAAAGCATACAAACGCCTCGGGGACGGGGTGATGGACGATGCGCTCGTTGCAGTCAGATCTTCGGCAACTGCTGAAGATTTACCCACAGCTTCTTTTGCCGGACAGCAAGAAACATTTTTAAATGTAAAGGGCGAAGCAAATCTCCTTATCAAAATCAAGCAGGCATGGGCATCGCTGTTTGAAGCGCGGGCGATATTTTACCGCCAAGAAAAGCACTTTGACCACTTCAAAGTGGGCCTGGCTGCAGTTATCCAAAAAATGGTTTCTTCCGAACGCTCGGGCGTCATGTTCACGATCGACCCTGTTACCAATGATAAGTCGACTATTGTCATTGAGGCTATTTATGGCTTAGGAGAAATGATTGTCCAAGGCCAGATAACTCCGGATCATTACGAAGTACAAAAGACCGACTTATCTATTATGAAAAAAGTCCCGACTGTGCAAAAAGTGATGTTGCAAAAAGTCGGTAACAAAAATAAAGAAGTCAATATTCCAGCACAAATCCAGGGCAAACAAAAAATTACCGATAAGCAAATCAAGGAATTAGCAGGATGGGGAAAGAAAATCGAGCGCCATTACTATTTCCCGCAGGACATTGAATGGGCTATTGCAAAAAACCTGATTCACATCGTTCAAACACGTGCAATCACCACAACACACAGCAAAAAGCGTGAAGCTCAGGTCATAGATACAAAGACTATGCCCATCCTCCTACAGGGCGCACCGGCAAGTCCTGGCATTGCATCCGGCCCCGTAAAAGTTATCAAATCAGCAAAGGAAATCGGAAAAATACTACAAGGAGATATCCTGGTCGCGCCCCAGACAAACCCCGACTATGTACCAGCTATGAAAAAAGCAGCCGCTATCGTTACCGAGAAGGGCGGCAGAACCTCTCACGCTGCAATCGTTTCGCGCGAATTAGGTATTCCCGCGGTCGTCGGAGCGC
>CAZTFV010000035.1:0-13621 GCA_964613075.1 uncultured Gammaproteobacteria bacterium
TGGGCAACAGGTTAACACAAAAAGTAAACGTGACTACGACTACTACCTATGTGTACGACAACGATTATAGGCTTACCCAGAAAAACAATCTAACTGCATACGCATACGATAATAATGGAAATCAAACCAGGAAACCGTCGGAAACCTTTAATCCTGACCCGGTATTCGGCTATGATTTTGAAAATAGAGTGGTAGGTCATACGACAGCTGCTGGTAATGTTTATGACTACAAATACGATGGGTTAGGAAATAGGCTGCGAAAGAATATGGCAACAGCCGTTACCCGATACGTTTACGATACTTCAGGTCCACTCTCAAGACTTATGGCTACAAGCGGCGATCAAAATTATGCAACAACATTCTGGATTTACGGCTTAGGACTTATAAAAGATGGTGATGGTAGATACCATCTTGAGGATGCGCTTGGGAATATGCGTTTTACAACAAGTTCAACCGGTTCGAAGTCAACTTCTGCAAATTACGATCCGTTTGGAAATATCCGTTCTTCATCCGGTATACTCTCTGACTTTCAATTCAGCAAGGAACAATTAGATAGTGAGAGCAACTTGTACTTCCTAAGAGCCCGATATTACGATCCTGAGACAGGCCGCTTCATCTCAAGGGATCCGGTAAAAGGCCCACTCGCAAATCCACAATCTCAAAATCCTTACGCGTATGCGCTTAATAATCCTGTAAATTTATCAGACCCCTCAGGGGAACAAGTCGCACAATTTATCCAAATGTGCGTACAAACCGCAACCACATTAGGAACAAAAGCTATTTCTCTTTTCCAAAGAGCCGCACCAGTTACACAAAAAGGACCGACTACCGTCTATCAATCTGTACCAAAAAGTGCTCCATATGTAGGTATTACAAACGACTTTGGGAGAAGAGCTGCTGAGCATGCTGTGTCTAAAGGAATACAAATAGAGCCAATTAAGGGGCTCGAAAATCTTACGAGGTCTGACGCCAGAGCCGTAGAACAAGCGCTCATTGAGAGACACGGATTAGACAATTTATTGAATCAAAGAAATAGCATTAACCCTAATAATCCAAGCTATCCCCGAGCTATAGAAGAGGGTAACAAAATATTAGAGCAATTAGGTTTGTGATGCTATAATATTCAAGTGGACAAGATAAAAGAGTCATGGTCATTATTCAAACTTAATAAGAACGGAAAGAATTACATAGTTAGATGCAATTCATGGTTATGGAACATGATTGCAGATCCTAAATACCCCTATAAAGTAGGTATAGCAATCCCTCTTGAACAGGTAGACGAAAATGGATTTCCAACAAAAAAAGTGGCAGCCGAACTTTACAGACTCGAAGATACAATAATACAGGAGATGCAAAAGGCGAAAGAGTCTCTCTTTGCAGGCTCAATTACAGGAGGCGAAATAAAAGAGTTTTTCTTGTACACTTCAAATATCTCTGGAATTAAAAAAAAATTGAATAAAATCAAGAATTTATTTAAAAACTATGAACTTCAATTAAGTATTGTAGAAGATAAAAATTGGGATGTTTTTAAGCAACTTTGTCCTCAAAAATAAGCTTTTATTACTGGGTGGATTCTTGACAACATTTGTTATTGCAGGAGCTGTTTATGGTTACCTTGCTTTCAATGCGACAAAATCATCCGTTAAAGGAGTGTCTACGAGTGCTATACCTATGCCAACAGTTGCACAAAGTCTACCACCTACCTCTACTCCCATTCCAACACCAACAAACAAACCGATATCAGTAAAAGCTCAAGTAACACCTCAAGCTAAACAATTTGGAGGCTGGTATTGGCGATCAGAATTAGGACGAGCGCAGCGTTGGCTAGGAACTGGTGCGCAAGGAAAAGATATTTGGACCGATACAGGAGACCCAACACCAACACCCACTAAGCCTAGCGCTCCATCTACAAATCACTCTGAAACGAAAATTGATGAGCTACAGTTTGGCGTTGCTACCGATTCCCAAACGTTAAGTCCAACACCTACTTCAAGCAGCCCTGGAGCTGCCGGTTCAAGTATAAGAGGAACATCATCAATGGCAGAAGTACAGAACCAAATTTGCTCCAAAGATGGAAGTAATCCAAATGTCCCTAAGTGTCTTTAATAAGGCTTGTGAGGCTTGGGGACGGTTCTGAGAAAGATTGATACAAATAAACTCTATTCTTCTCTCTTCCTTATAATCTGGAAGCCAATTATTTGACTTCCAGAGAATACTTAAGGAGTAGGTGTTGGCGTAATGACAACCTCACAGTTTGATATACTTCCACCCTCACAGGTATCTGTATCAGCTCCTCCATTGACAAGAGACGCCATTCCTGGAGCTCTCAGATCGTCATTGCCTGCTTCACCATAAAATGAAGCGGCACCTGATCCTTTGACAGTGTCATTACCATTACCGCCTCTTACTGTGTCAGCTAAGCCGTTTGACACAACGTTATCGTTGCCTTCCCCAGCGTTTACGTCACTGGCAGCCTCTGAGCTTGTGACAATACAGTCATCTCCACCAAGCCCATTTATTGAGTCAGATCCTCCCATACCAAAGATTAGATCCCTCCCCTCAGTTCCGATGAGCTCTTCAGAGCCTGATGTTCCAACAATTGTATTATCAAATGTCATGCTGGAACATTGAGCAGGAGTAGCGGGAGGAGTGGTTGGTGTTGGAGTCGGTGTAATAACAACTTCACAATTTACGTTATGTCCTGACTCACAGGTATCTGTCCCTGAACCACCGTTTGCTAGCGATGCAGTACTTGGAGCACGAAGCTCATCGCTACCTCTTTCACCATAGAAGGATACAGCTCCATCACCGTACATCTTATCATTGCCTGTACCACCTTTGACAGTATCAGCGCCTTGAGCGACAACAATGTCATTACCGCTCCCTGCATTAACTGTACTTGCGGCATTATCGCTTGTGACAATACAGTCATTACTACCAAGTCCATTTATGGTGTCCGAGCCTCCCATACCGAAGATCAAGTCTCTTCCAGGTGTACCGGTAAGCGTTTCTGAAACAGAAGTTCCGACAATGGTTTTATCAAATGTCATACCGGAACATTCGCTTGGCGTGGCAGGGACAGCCGCAACTTTTGATGGTAATGGAAGAACAAAAACGACAAAAATTATTACAAAAGTACTGAGTATTTTTTTTATTTTTATCACCTCCCCCTGCACCTCATATCCATTATTAATTATTTTGCTTTATCAGTGCAATACTAGAGGTTTCTAAGAATGCTGTATACTACAAGAGATATTCATATGATAACTTTATTAAAATCTTCTCTTAGGCTTGCCGGATGGCTCTCGGTTATCAGCGCGATTCTTGGTGCGCCTTTGGCAGTGCTCGGGTTTGTGGCAGGGTTTAGTCAAAATACCGAGCTTGAGGTCATTAGTACACTTGTCGGACTTGTCTACGCAGGAATCTTTGCGTATGTATATGCGGTTTTCAAACAATTACTCAATGAGCGGTATCACTTTCGTGCAGCTGATTTTGCTTTGTGGGTATATATTACACTTGGTGTTGCATCAGCGCTTTTGCAGGTTATCGTCGGTATAGTTGATAGACAGACAGGAGAAATTCTTAATAAGATTTTGTTTTTCTCGGTTATACCGGCGGGTGCTGCAGGGATTATGATCGGGATAAAACTACTACGTCTGAAAGATGATTTATATGGACTGAGGAAGCAGTTTTCGTATCTGACTATGGCTTTTGGAGCCTGTCTGGCAAGCATTGTACTGTTGCCGTTTACGATTCTTCTGGGTGTTGTATCGGATATTTTGCTTGCTCTTATTCTTCTACGCGCTTCGCGCGAATAGGTAACACAGGTGTCGTTAATACAAACCTCAAGTAGAGTTAAAACGCAACGGGCATGATAAGTGTTTTGGAGTTTTCCGGAAGGTCTGAGGGATTGGCATTTCTGATAATAAGTTTTCCTTTAGCTGTTGTCAGTTTCTCAAAAGTTATCGCTGCGGTGAATGGCACAAAATCCTCAGTCATCCAGTCGCCCTGGGCATTGATAATTGCGGTACCCAAACTTTTGTCATTTGCATCAAAAACTTCTGCTGAAAAATTCGCTTCAAAATACCATGTACCGCGCGCACGACCATTTATCTCAAGCGGGCTTGTGATTTTTTGATTTGGACGGGGATTCTCAACAATAATTTCATCTCTATGCTCAAGCTCATTGCCGATGTTTTGGGTAAATGACTTACCATCAGGTGTGCGACACTGAGCAGGATAACTCTCCATAACCGAAAATCCCGCCGCAGCACAGTCATCAAAAGAATTTATCTTACTAACTTGGACATATTTACTGTATTGTCTATACACATATACGCCGCCTGCAATGACTAAAACAATAATGGTAAAAAGAAATAATTTCTTCATACTTTCTTTTTGAGCGCTTTGTGAAACACGTCTTTAGAAAATCCACTTTGACGAATAATTGAATTTAACGTACCCGGTCTGAATTCACTATTACTTCCATGAAACGCGAGCGTCACGGCAAAGCTTTTATTATTTCTTTTTACAGTCCATGTTTGATGAGAAGTGGATCTGCTGCTCTCTTGTCGGAATCCCAAATTTGTTAAGATTCGAGCAACATCTCTATACTTAAGCGGTTTATAGCTAGGCATAATGTAGATCGCTATACTGTGTTCTGGTGAAGAATTGGAAGCGATCTGAGGGTATAGTAGTTAATTTCGGTTTTGTTATTTCTGATAGTTTATTCCAATATTCCATTGGAGCAGGGCGGTTGATAAGTTCTTTTGGATACCCTAACTTTGCTGCTGCATCAATGAATGAGTCTATTGCATCATTTATACTAAGAATTGTTTCCTGCAAACTTGCGTGTCCTTCTTCCACAATATCCAAATCAAGACAAACTCCTGTGAATGATCCGTCTTTTTCCTGATATGCAATAGAGCGAAAGAGGAGGCTTTTTTTGACCATGGCATACTCATTATACTGTTCTTTTTCTATTCGTCAACTGGGATAACAAATTCATCTTAGACGATATATTCAACTACGAGAACTATTATATAAACTGAGTGTCAAGAACTCTAAGAATGTCACAATAAAGATTTATAAGAGGTAGTTTGTGCAGCGTTTGCTTCTGCTATAATCAGCTTGATCAATACATGAAATATATTGCTGTTTTCTGCTCGGTCAATGAATTGGAGGAAAAATATCGTACAGAAGGTGGGTATCGAGAGAAGCTACTAAGGAAAAGGCTAGAATATAAGAAGGGGAATATTAGCTAGCTGTGGTTGAATCTTGTCTCTGTTGATTCAAAAATTTCGATGGTGTCACCACGTATATGTTCTTATACTTCTTAAGCGTTAAGAGATCTTTGTCTCCTGTGATAAGAAAGCTGCACTTTCCGATGACTGCGGTTTCCAAAACCATATTATCTGCTTCATCCCGCAACCCAAAATCCTTTCCCTGCAGAGACACAGATTCTGAAATCGACTGAATATAAGCGGGCTTCCCTGAGAAGTATAACGCGGACAACCAAACATTCGTATCATTAACTATTCTTGGAGGTTTTTGCACGTCTACCCTTCATTACTGCTTGAAGAATATCTTTCTCTGTGAGCTTTCTTCGCTTTGCATAGGCTCGAAAAGGACTTGCGAGCGTCTCCCACGTGACTTCTCCTTTTTGCAAGGAAAGAAACGTTTTTACAGCAGACGTAACAAAAGCAGATGGTGTCCGAAATGTTCCCAGTTTAACTTGCTTCTCTACTTCTTGTGCTAGGTTTTTGGGAAGTGAAATAGTGGTTTGCATACAGAAAGATTGTAGCAAGTTTTCCCTTTGCATTCAACCTCGAGGAACTCTGCGCCTTTTGGGGAACTTTAGTTCGCTTCATTTACCGCGTAACCGTTTCTTGATTTAACAGATGAGTTATAGTATAGTACCAAGCCATATGGCAGTTATAACAGAATGGGGTCCAAAGAACCAGAATGGCCATGACCGTAACCTCATGAAAGTAGCACAGTTTACCGCATCTGACCTGCGAGATATTGGCGCTGGAGTTTCATTATATTTACAACAAAACTCGACGAAAAAAAGAGAGCATGCAGCGCGACACATAGCTCGTAAAGGGTTACCTGTCAGACGTGTCCAAACTGGTTTGGACGTTATTAATCAGCTGGCTGCTGTTGGTCTAAGTTGGGTTGATGTCCGTAGCATAGTGGTACATGAAGATACAAATAGTACGGTTCAAAAAACTGCGGACGAACTAAAAAACAGAGCAGGGGAAGGTCAACATCATGTCTGGTATGAGATAGACTGGGTCAAACCACCTGACCTGCGACCAGAAGCTCCTCCCCGGCCCGCAGCTCATGTGCAAAGAACAACTCCCGCCTTAACTCCTGAACAGATAGCTTCCAGAGCCGAACAGAGAAGAAGAGATCAAGAAAGAAATCGCCTTGCCAGAGAAGCGAGAGAGGAAAGAGACCGACAAGAAAGACGAGCTACATGGGAACGAGAAATGATTGATAACGTAGTCATTGATAACGTAAGACAGACCGGAGAGGCTGTAATACAAGCAGGAAAGGTAAAAGTTGAGCTTGGCGAAGATGGTGCTGCTGTATTATTATATAAAAAATATGCATCTGATCCTTATCAAGCAGTTGATAGAAATACTGGCAAGTACCAAGAAGAGCAAGGATATTCTTGGTTAAATCAAGCATTTGATCGTCGATTCTTGAGATATTTTAATGCTCTTGCAGAACAAGCTGAAGGAAAAGAAACTCCATATGCGCCAGAACCCCTCAGCGAAGCATACTGTCAAGGTACATACGAACGCGCATTGAAAGCAGATATGATAAGAATTATAAAAGATCCCGAAAGAGGTACAACATTTCAATACGCAGGATTTCCTCATCACCAAGCTATTGAATATGGTACCCTTTTTATGAAAAATTATGGATTAATGGACTTGGATAGAAACATAGTATACGTAACAATTGCTGGAACGATGAAAATAGAGCGGCTGATTCATCCGGATTTTGCAAAATTCCTCACAATGAAAAAAGCAGAGCTAGATGCCGTAAACTCTTAAACTTATTTCTTCCCCAATTACTTGCTAATGCTTATTCGTTCCGAAGCGTTTGAGGGCTCTTTCGTGGGCTTTTTCAGCTTCGGCTTCTCGATCACGCGGCTCGGCATCAGTAGTAAGCGAACCAAGTAAACGCTTGGCAATCACAGCTGTATCCTCAACTGCTCGATTGTACGCTTCTTCATTTACCTTCGACGGCTTCGCAAACCCAGACAGCTTCCGCACAAATTGCAGTGACGCTGCATGAATCTCATCGTCAGTAGCAGGAGGGTCAAAATTAAAAATGGTCTTAATATTTCGACACATAGGTTATTCTCTGACAGGTTTATAGGAGAGTAAAACATTTCCATTACGAAACACCCTTGTTTTTAAAAGTTTCAGCTTTAATTTGTTCTTTATATTCGCAAACAGTTGTTTGCCCTTTCCCAAAACAACTGGTAAGTCGTTCGTCCGAAAAGTATCGTACCGAACTCAATCGTCTGTTCGACTGCAAATTTATTAAACTCATCATCAATATTATGCCAATCAATATTGCCGTCAGGTCCGGCAAAATAGCCATCAAGTGATACTAAATTAAATACAACGAGTTTTCTCATAAACTTCAATATTCAAGTTCAACTTGTAATTTCTTTTCATTGAAAACTACTTGTTTAAAATATTTAAAAAAACCATATCTCCCCAGCAATGGTATTCTATGATCATAGCTAAAATGAATATCTGTCTTGAAATTATATGCCTGGATAAATATTTTTACTGGATGGACATAAGCTGTAATTCCAATGTTTCCAATACCCATGTGGGTTATTTTTTTACCTTTTCTAATAGCTACCCCCAAATATTCACCAATATCGGCTGGCATCAAGTTGAAATCGGCTCCTGAATCAAGCAAGCAATTTATTGCGTTAGGATATATTTTATGATTTATGTTGATTTGTATAGGAAGGATTGGACTATAAATTGCGATTAGTTTTTTATTGTAAACATGGGGGTTAGCAAGATAATCGTATTTGATTATCGGCATAGTGGAGAAATAGCAACATTCAAAGGAGGAACATAATGAATGATTATGTCTTTTATATTCATTTTCTCAAGCTTTGTATGCATCTCTTTAATTGTCTTCGCTGAAGCAAGAACCTCTTTTTTATCCTTTGACAAAGCAATATACTGATCTGCGTATTGGGCGATTTTCTCTAAGTTAATTGATTTCATAACTTATATATAACTTATTATACCACTTACTGCAAGCTGCTCATTGGTAAACTCATCATCAACATTATGCCAATCAATATTGCCGTCAGGTCCGGCAAAATAGCCATCAAGTGATACTAAATTAAATACAACGAGTTTTCTCATATATTTTTCTCCAGAAAAGACTGGACAGTAGCTGCTAGTTCTTTTTCATAACTTCTAAAACTATGTTCTGCACCGTTAATGACTGAAATCTCCGTGTGAGGATTCTTGAATACGTTCACACGACCGAGCCACTTATTTATAGACGCATCAATTTTGACAATACCAATATCCTTATCACCATACGCAATGAGCATTGGTAGCTGCACTTTTCCAAGTAACGCTCCGCCTTTACGGTCATTGTAGATATCTGCTGAACTTCCTTTTTGCATACATTCCTCTAAGGTCATCGAGAAAATAGTTCTCGTAGCCATTACCTGACATACCATGAATATGAATGACTGCTGTATCGTTATTTTCATTGTTAAGCCAACCTTGTAGCTCCACGCCATCAGTTGCCTTGAAACGGATAAAATCGACTTTCATAGAGTAGCCAGGATTGTCACGATAAGAATATTTATGAGGAAATTATAACAGAGGTCAGGATAGAAGTGTGCTAAGGCAAAAGACCTCTCACTCTAAAATGTACCACCGATCCGGAGGGTGTAAAAAAAGGCCTCCATGCTTGCTGTTGCTCTAAGCTTCCTGTGGGATGTTCAAAGGGTTCAGTGGTATACACAATTCCATCAACTATTCGGTTCATATAACCATCCTCTCTGTATTCAAATAACACACCATTTGCAACCTGCGCTGCTACAACTCGTTCGAGCTCCCACCGCATCGACATTCTTTCTGCTGGGGTCTCTGCAAAAGCAAAAGACGAAAAAGCAGTAAAGATTGATATGATATTGACAAAATATATACATTAGCCGTATACTACAAATATATGATTAGGACTCAAATATATATTCCAGAAACTCTGCATGAAAGGGCTAAAACTATTGCCAGAGCTAAGAAACAAAGTTTGGCTAATTTATATCGTGGTTTTATTGCTAATGGTTTGAAGATGTCTAAGAATCGTGGTGGAGATTTAACTGCCCTGGCTAAACTGAATATCAAGGGCGGGCCAAAAAACCTCTCCCGCGATATAGACAAGTATCTTTATGGCAGCAAAAAATAAGTATTTTTTAAGCCTCGAAGAAAATTTTCTCCTAGAAGAAACAAAACCAGGCGAATCGGCAGAATATATGCTTGATATTCTGGTTGATGCTGATGCCCTGGTTGCACTAGTTAAGTCCAACGAACAAAATCATAAAAGAGCGCTTTCTATAAGCGAGGCTTTGCAGAAAAAAGGCTGCACTTGGTATATTTCACCATTCACCATAGGAGAAGTTGCGACTGTTATCTCCCATAAGATAAACCAAGCTACTGCCAAAAAAGTTCTTAAAGAACTGAGAAAGCAGAATCTCAATTTATTGACTTTAAAAGATGAACTTACTCACCTAGCTGATGATTGGTTTAAGAAACAAAACAAAAAAGGAACTTCTTATTTTGACTGTTACAATATGGCACTTCTAGAAAGATACAAGAAACAACTTAATGCTATCTTTAGCTTTGACAGTGTTTATAAAATAAACAGCTTCAAAACTGCAGAAGAAATCATTTAGTATCATAAGCGGCGGTCAAAAAGCGCTGTTATCAACAGTGTTCTTTTCATACGCCGATTATTATTAAAGCTTGATTGTCCTACGGGATTTTATAATTTTGAAACTAAAAAGTTTTGCTCCGCGCACCTTGGCATAGTATACCGGAAATTGTGAAGATAATTGAAGCGTTTGAAAGGAGGATTCAACGAAACAACCCACCGAGAAAAACTCGATGGGCTGTTTTTATGTAAACAACCTTAATTTTGTGGATTACCACAAAGAGTGCTGTTGTTTATGCCGGTTTGTGTACCGTCAGTGCCAGGACCAGGCCAGGATCCGAGAAATGTAGCATGTTGTACATTACCATTCCCCGGTGAGGTCTCGATTCCAAGGTTGGCACCTTTACCAAACGCATTGAAAGAACCGTGGCCCGCACAGATAGTGTTGCCATTTGCGACAGCATAACCAGGCATAGTTCCGTAATCTGAGCCGTCTCCGGAATTACTTGCAAAAGCCGGAACTGCCATAGCGCCGAGCATAACTGCACTTGCTGATACACCTACTAAGAATTTCTTGATATTCATTATTTTCACCTCCTTCCTACCCGCATTGCCTTACAAAGCATGGCAGGCGGGTCTTTACTAATTTTTATTGACACCATCTTATCAGGCTAATATGGAAGATATAAAACTTATTTTACCGGAACCATAAGGTGCTCATATGGAGTGCCAACCCACATGATCCACGAGCCGCCTTTTTTAGGATCGGTCCCGTAAACACTTGGGTCAAGTGTACCTGCGGGAAATACCATCAGATGCGAAGGGGTAGTAATCCAATCCTCGCCTTCTGTGGGCTTTGTAGCGAAAGGGTCAGTGTTACTCGCATCGCTCCCGCCTTCAAGCATATAGGCAAGACCTACTTGGCTTAAGTTTGGAGTTTTTTGCGTGATATAGGCTTGAAGCCACTGCATGCCTTGCTTATCAACGCATATTGGATCTTTCCCAGGAGAAGCAGGGTAATCAGGGAAACAGGTCCAGTCATTGGCTCCTTTTCGAAGTTCAGTTGGATTAGCTCCTTCTTTTTCCGGATAATCCATAACTGTTGCATCCCCGGCAACTTTTTCCGGTGCTGCACTGAGCGCTTCTTGGATTTTAGCTTCTTTGGAGCCTTTTTGCGCTGAGGTTTTTTCCGTTTCAGTCATTGCCTTCTCTTGTGATGTAGATTTCTGAGGAGATGTTCCACCCCGAAGCATGTATCCTATAATTATTCCAGTAATAAGGGCTACAATGAGATACGTTGCTTTATTCATAGTCTATCTAGGGGAAGTTTATCACTTGAATGGTATTTGTCAATAGGGGCGCGGCGTGGAAAGAGGATGCAGATTATAAATGCAACCATCTTTATCATAAACTTTGTTTAGGGATTTCTATTGCTCTTAGGCTTGACCTTTATTATCTTTATTCCTCCACCATAAATAACCTGCAGCAATAAATAAAATAATACCGAAAACACTATGTGCTGTATGGTTTATTCCAAGACCAATTGCTTCATGATTTAGGGGCAGCGGTGCCTTATGGTCTATTAAGAAATATAGACCCGCCAAAATCAAAACTATAATAAGCTGTTTCATAATTTCACTATTTCACCCCCTTTTTAGACTCTCTGGCTGGCTAATTTATTAAAAACCCAGTTTTTCTTTAACTAAAATAACGGTAATTCGCTCTGGCATTACCTCTTTGTTAATGATGAGAATTTTATTGACAGCCGAGGGCATACCATAAGCTTTTCTGGCTCGCTCATCCTCCAAAGGCAGGGAGTATTCATAAATTCTTTTTATGCCTTCGTCTGTGTCTTTGACAATCTTTTGACATCCGACAACAAAAACTATCTTGCCTCCCGCATAAGCTTCAGCTGAAAGCTGGCTTCCGGTATTGCTGGCAATCAGTAGATGTCCGTCTTCTGTGACAGCATGGACAGAGGCTACCACCCAATCAGGAGCAGCGCCAAGTTTGGCCATCTCCATCGCTTTCGTATTTCTATCCATAGCAAAAAGTTTTGGTCTGACAGCATTATATTTACCAGACTCGTTAATTTCCTTGTCCACCCCAATAGCTTCCAAGGTTTGAGAGGTCATAGTAAAAACCTCTGCTCCAGAAGGTAAAAGGTGTAAAACTTTATTCTTGGCTTCTTTACTGTTTTTTACAACCTCTACCTTAAAATTGTTCGCCTGTAAGGCTTTAGCCGTTTTTTGAATGGCCTCTTCGTTTGCCAGTTGGCCATATTTTTCATTCGGTTTCATATTGACTCATCTCCTTTGTTGAGGTTAACTATCCGGTGGATATCTATACCAAGGTTTTTCAAATACTCCCTATCTATGCTGTAGAAATGGCTTGCGCCCTCTTTGCGCACTTTGAGAATGTTTGCATCGGCAAGTTTACTGAAGTGGTGAGATAGAGTTGGTTGGGAAAGAGGAAATTTATCTAATAACTCTTGGCAGGAAAGTTCTTTTCCGTTATCAAGAAGGTACCTAATGATATCTACTCTTGTCTCATCAGATAGTGCTTTGAATAACTTAACAACCTGCTTGCTCATAATTTAATTATTGAAAGATTTGAATATATCAATAATACTTTGGGGACAAAACTTTGTCAAGGAGAATATTTGGGGTTTCAAATGCAACAACTCAATTTCGTTATGTCGGTAGTAAATGACAAAGCGGCGATTTTTATGCTTTCTGAAAGGGTTGGAAAGACAGGCAAACTGTCTATCACATCATCAACTGTCATGCCTCCTTTTAAGATGTAAATTCCCTGGTTGATAATATCTGCTGCCTCCGGCGCTACCATATGGATACCTAAAATTTTTCTATTTTCGTTATTTATCACCATTTTAATAACGCCTCTGGTATCTTTGATAGCTCCTGCTTTTGGGACTTTGGAAAAGTCAACTGTATTGCAATTACATTTTCCACCGCTTTCAATAACCTCCGCATCAATCATGCCTATTCCGGCAACAGCCGGATAAGTAAAGACAGCGTATGGAACTTGCCAATAGTTGATACTGTCGCGACTTCCAGTTAAGGCGTTTTTAGCGGCTAAAGTTCCTTCTCTACCTGCCACTGTTTCCAGTCTTAGTTTTTGACTGGTTACATCCCCAACTGCAAAAATATAGTCTTGCGAAGTTTTCTGATACTCATTGACTTTGACAGCCTGTCTGTCATCGGTTTCCACTCCAGCTACCTGTAAGTTTAAGTCTTTGGTATTGGCAGTTTTACCTGTTGCTAATAAGATTTCTTCTGCTCTAAATTCCTGTTCAACCCCTTTTATTTTAGCATCAACCACTTTTTCTAAACCGACTTTACGAATAGATAGCGTTTCAGCCTCTGTGTAAATAGCGATGCCTTCTTCTGTTAGATACTTCTGTAGGGCATCAGCAATTTCAGGCTCAACTCTGGGCAAGATACTATTCCCTCGTTGCAATACAGTAACTTTGGTACCAAAATGATGAAACATTTGGGCAAACTCAAGTCCTAATGGTCCTGCTCCAACAATAACTAAAGATTTTGGCTGTTTCTGATTAGCCAACGCCTCAATATGTGTCAGATATCCAACTTCCTTAATACCGGTAATTGCTGGAACATTAGCAGTTGAGCCAGTGGCAATAACAAACTTCTTGCCTTGA
>CAZTFV010000036.1:0-12356 GCA_964613075.1 uncultured Gammaproteobacteria bacterium
TAGCGGAGGGCGACACGGCGGCCGCCTTGGTCTGTGAATCGGTACATGAGTTTATTTCCCTCCTCACCATACTTGCCCAGGAGAATTTCTTCATACTCAAGTGCCGGGGTTTCCAACGGCTCAAATCCATACGACTCAAACACCTTTCTCAAAGTGTTAATAACGTATTGTCGTTTCTTCGCCTCCTTTGGCAAAAAATCCCTAAATCCTTTTAATGTTTGTAGTTTTATATTTACCATATTCGGTGTAATATGTCAGGATTTGACAAAATATTCTTCGAGCGAGCCCTTCGATTCAACTCAGGGTAAACTCCGCGAGTCGAGAAGTTATGTTCTCGACTACGCTCGAACAATAACTTCTTTGTCAAATCCTGAGCGATTACTATTGTAACAGGTCACACTACTGATAGAATATTCTTCGAGTGAGCGTAGCGAATCGAGAAGTTGTCATTGTATAGTTCTCGACTACGCTCGAACAATAAAGTTTGTGTCAGAAGTGTGACCTGTTACACAATATTCGATTACTTGACAAAAATTATTTATTGTCTATTATACATAATAACGAACTTCCCCCGCAGCAATGCGGGGTGATTTTTTTATTTTCATCTTATTTATCTGTTTTTATTTCTTTTTTTAGCTTCTCAAGTACTCAATTGCAGGTTCAAAATCGCTATCTCCACTTGCTAAAACGGCAATATCAAACTCTTTTGCTCTCAATACTAAATCTATTGCTAGCTTAACATCAAAATTTCCCTTTTGAACGGTCTTACGATTTTTATGGTCATGAATAATTTTTACTTCTCGCGTGATAACAGTATATCCTATTTTCTCTAGAGCTTTGAAAAAATCTAGCTGTTTCTTATTCGTTGATATAACGGCAGTGTAAAAATAAGCTCCAGTTATCTTTCCTTTCTTTTTCCAGTAAAGTAGAAATTTGTCATAATCAACATGCCACCCCAACGTCTTCTGTGAATAAAAAATGTTAGCCGCATCAATAAACACCGCCACCCGTCCCTTCGCATGCTTCTTAATCATACATTCTAGCTATTCGAGAAGCCTTTTAATGTTTGGATCTTATCCATATGCCTTGATTTTATCATAAATGTAGGATCTTAGCCTTAAATAAAAGAAGAAAATAATGAGCCCGAGGACTTAGTATCTTTCTGCTTCGTCAATGAGGTCAGCGAGAGTTTCTTCAATATGGTCTTGCACTGATGTGACAAAATCTAGCAAGGAAAGGGTAGTCTGCGGTTTTCTTGCTAGGCCATGTTGAGTAAATACAATTTCTTCTCTTGTGTGGCGATCTGGGTCATCAAGATATCCTGGCTGATGATTTACAAGATGAGCAGGCCAATCTGGCTGTGGGGGAGTGACAGGGTTAACAAAAACTACTTGTGGAGAGGCATTTGGTGATGTAACCCATTCATTGTATGATACGATGTGATCTCCGAAAGCAATATGTTTTGTAGGATTTGGAACCCACTGGCTTATTTGATACGGTATCGAAGGCTTTGCGCTTTGGAGTATTTTTGCAGTCTGCTCATATTCTTCCTCTTGAGTTAAGGTATCGTATTTATCAGTTAAATTTGGTGGAAGTGATCCGCAAGCGGCATTATATAGAAGAAAGAAGTTAAATAGCGCTATCGTTGAACTGGGCAATCGAGCATTATGCTTATTGTCAAAAATCTGTCTCGTACCATCAAGAAAAATAATATCAGGCATTGTTGCCGCAAGTTGTCTCAGCTCTCGCGGTAAAAAGATATTCGCGATTGACGCATCATTGGTATTCCCTGATGCAATTCTTACTCTCTGTACAGGGATACCCAGTCGCTTCAAGAATCTTTGCATTGGTACAGCGACAAAATCCCATCCATAGCGATGATTGCCAAGGAACAAAAGGTTTCTGTCATTTTCAACCGCTTCTCTTGCTTTTTGGTAGAGAGGAAAAGCTTCATATGCTGCTGCCTCTGCTTCATCTTTTGCATATGGTTGGTCCTCAGGGCTGAAGGATAAATCCGAAAAGACATTATACACACCTTGCCAGAGGGTATCTGCTAACCGAAAGTACTTACCAAATTCTAGGTCACGTTGTAACCGATTTTCTGGTCTAAACTGGCCATTGGTAGTTGTTTGACGAAGTCCCCAAAGTTTTTCGATGCTGTCTGTTGGATGCTCTTCAGTGAATGTAATGATACGCTGGGTAGGGAAAATACCAGCATCAAGTAAGCGAGTAGCGGCTTCAAGTGTTGAGTAGCGTATAGGTTTCTTGAAAATTATATTTGGTAAATATTGAGAAATAAACCATGCTTTATGCTCATCGTATGTGGAAAGAAATCTTCCAATATTTGGCTTAAGAGCCCCAAGGAGTTGTGGGCTAGCACAAAGCTCAGTAAACGAAGTATCGCCATCGAGGTATTGTTGGAATAAATCAAGAAGCACGTGGTCTGTATTTACTGAGGGTTCTCCAAAAGGGACCTCCTCTGGTACATCAATATCGGCAACGATATCGCTCAGTGACATGTACGCATCAGCATTTGTAAATTCTCCTTGCATGACCTCTGCATCAAAAGAGCTGGATGGGACAGTCCCGTTATATCGAATTGTGGTTTTTCTGATATAGCTTATGAGCCACTCCCACTTAGTTTCGTCGACTGTTTCAGCGAGTTGTTTTATCCGTGCATAATCCTGCATTCCATACTCAATATATGGCTGCAAATCGTCCGGTATTATCGCTTGGTATAAAATAGTTCCCAGATGCTGCTTTAGAAACGCTCTTAAGGTTCCGTCCTTTTGTTTACCTTGCACGATGTTCCAAACATCTGCTGTGAGTGTGTTAAAAATCTCAAGACCTTGGGGCACGGTTTGCACTTCTTCTTGCATATGTTCAGAAATAGTCTCAATGTCTTTTCTCTCACCAAGATGTGCAAGATACATAAACCAATAGTACGCTTGATCCAACTTGCCAATATGTGGCAATATTGGCGTAAGCTCTGTTATAGTACTCTCCGTACACGCTGCAATAACTTTTTGAAAAAACGGCCCAGGTGGTGCGTCTTCTGACCATTCCTCCAGCATTTGTCTAAAAGCAGGGTCCCTGATGAATTGCCCAGCTTGTGTATAGACAGGGAGAGTATCAAGCGCTGTGAGGTATGCGCCGACTGCATCGTGTGCGATCGGTCTCACGAATGTCTCTTTATAGTATGGATGTTGCGATACTGGTTCTTGGACAATATCATCTAAAAATATTTTCACCTCTGGACGGAATCGAGAACTCCAAATCGGCTCAGAATTATAGGCACCTATCAGTTTATGGAATGTACTTAGTGGATAAAAATCAGGACCTTCTCTTAACAATTCAGTTGCGGGAATCGGTGGAGCAGTTTTGATAACTGCTCTATGTCTTTCTTGTAGAGACATATAGAGATTAGTGCCAAGAATACTCTTTTTGCGTGGAGTTTACAAGTATTATAGAACCAAGAATTCTTTAGGGGATTGCGTTAATTGCACAAGTGTATTCTTTTGTATTGCAAATAAGTCTTCGATTCTCACGCCGCCGAAACCGGGGATGTAGATGCCAGGTTCGATGGAAAAAACCATGCCATTTTCCAACACCTGCTTGGACTTGGGAGATAACGATGGAGCTTCGTGGACTTCAATCCCGATGCCGTGTCCGAGGGAGTGGGGAGTAGTGGGGAATCCTGAATCGATTATATATTTTCTAGCAACACGATCTACTTCTGAAGCTTTAAGAGAGGTTTTGTTGGAAGTTATAAGTCCTAAGTTATAAGTTATAAGTTGGATTGCATTTTGCTGCGCTATTCGAACTGTTTCATATATCTTTTTTTGTTTCTCACTCGGCTTGCCGAAGAAAATAGTTCGCGTCATGTCGGAGCAGTAGTTGTCAAGTTTTACACCGAAATCCAAAAGAACAAAGCTATTGGTCGTTAGTCTTTGGTCGCTGGTTTGGTGGTGAGGAATTGCGGCGTTTGCTCCGAAGGCGACGATTGAAGGAAATGATATGTCTGCGCCAAAGTGTTTGATCCACAATTCCAACTCAATGGCAAGTTGTTTTTCGGTTATTCCTAATGTCGCTTGCTTCACAATGTGCGCAAACGCCTTGTCACCGATTGCGCAGGCATTTTTTATAGCAACTATTTCGTTGGAGCTTTTGTGGATGCGGAGGGTAGAGAGCGTAAAGGGCTTAAGGCTCTTATGTATCTTACGCAACTTATTATATTCTAGAACTGAGAGATCGTCCTCCTCAAAGCCAATGTTTTTCAGTGCGTGTTTTTTTATCAGAGTTTGCAACAGGGAGATAAAGGGAGATTGAGTTGAAATTTCTTTCAGGATGAAGTGAGGGACTTGTTTTACAACCGCTTCGCTATAGCGTCCGTCGGTAAAGATATATCGTTTGGTTTTTGTTATCAATACATATGCCTCACGTTCATGCGAGGAAAAGCCGGAGTAGCCAGTTAGGTAGGTGATATTGGGGACGGAGGAGATGAGGAGGGCATCTAAATTGTGCTTTTCCAGCAAGTTATTTATCTTCAGGAGACATGTTTGCATATCGTATAAATTATCTTACCGGTGTTATCTTTTTTCCACTTCCTGTTGAGGGAGTTATGCCCTCATTTGAAAGTGCTTCTGAAGGGAGATTGATCTTCGGATTTTCAGGTAATTCCGAGAGTATAAGGATACGTGAGGCAAGAATTCTTGCAGGATTTTTCTTATCCGGATAGCCGACCATAACGATACGCCAACCGACCTCAAGCTTGGAAAAGCCCGAGCGAGCAACGCCGTTTTCTTTTGTATAAGAGTTGGTTTTGCTGACTGCTTCAACGTCGACATTTGTTTCCTTCCCATTTTCCGACATAATTTTCAGCGAGAAATCAGCTTTGTCAAGGCTCTGGATTGCGCCATTTACAATTGTCGGTATAACAAAGACACTGACGAATCTCGCCTGCAATCTTCGCGACTGCTTGTTGTAAAGTCCTATGGCACTTATCTTTGTACCTTTTGTAATATCGGAAATGCCAAAGGATTCTTTCTTCGACAATGATGCGAATTTGGTTAATTCATCAACATCAACAAAGCGTATATTGTCTTGTATATCGGTCAGCGTAATTTGCTTGTCCTTTACTTCGGTTACTCTACCGATAATGCCACGCCTCTCAACCAGTTGCAACTCTGCCACACGTGAGGCAATCCGTTCTTTTAGGTTTGTTATTTGTTCAGAAAGCACATCTATTTTTGACTCTTCAGTGGGCGCGGCAGTAGTTGCAAGCTTGCTCGTTGGTTTTGCTGTTGCGGTTTGCGCATAAGAATTCGTAGTAAGTAGTAAGTAGTAAGTAGTAAGTAGTAAAAGGAATAAAGCCAGTTTTTTCATATTAAAAATTCTCGCTAGTAAAGCTCACGGTTCTCGTAATCGTTTTTTCATTGCCATCGGGAAATACTGCCGTAATCTGAATAATATTCCCGCCATCAGAGATGGTTTGCGTCGTATTGAAATTGCCATTTTGTGCAGGCGAAATAACTTGCTCATCGTTTTCGGTTGTGATAATGACAGTCGCATCTCGTGCTGTTTTGCCGGCTATCGTAATTGTTTTTTTACTCACTACTTCCTCATCCTTGGGGCTGTCAACCGTGAGAATATAACTGCTTGTGTCAGGCGCAGGAGTGGGAGGTTTTACCGTAACCGTCTTATTTTTTGTTGTTGGGACAGCTTTGGTTGATTGATACAGATAAAACGCGCCGCCTGCGACACCAAGCCCTATCAGCAGTGCGATGAAAGAAAGTATCACTCGTTCGGTTTTCATGCTTGTAATGTAGCTTGTTAGGACAGATTTTACAAAGGACAGTGAGAAGTAGTTTTCTGATGATACGGTAAAAGAATCCTCTTGTCAAGAAAAGGTGGGCTGTGTTAGGATGGGGTACATGGAAATTGCACTTCTTGCAAAAAACGGTTTAAAAATAAAAGGAAAACAGACGGTGCTTCTCGTAAACTGCGTAGACAAGTCCATACATTTTTCAGGCATTATTGCTTTGGGAGCAGGTGATGATAAGGCGTTTCGTACTGCCAATACAGTCGTCATTAATGGTCCGGGCGAGTATGAAATAGGCGGGATAAAAATCACCGGCTTTCGTGCCGACAGTGATGCTATCTACAGTCTGAAGGTAGATGATGTTGATGTCTTATTAGGAACGATTCAGGATCTTGAAAACATGCATCAAAAGCTGAAAGAGCATAACCTGGTCGTTGTTAATGTAAGTAACAGCACAAAAGACGCGTCGTTCGTAACAGGTCTTTCCTCAAATGCAGTGTTATATTACGGGGATGAAGCGGAAGCTGTGGTAAAAAATTTTGTCAAAGAGGCGGTACAGAAACTAAGCAAATACCAGACCACAAAAGACAAATTGCCGCAAGAGATGGAGACGATACTGCTATCGCAATAATAGTCAAATAAGCCAATAATCCAATATTCAAATTGGAATTTTTTTCAACATTTGTTTATTTGTTTATTGGATTATTCTAATTCTCTATGAGTAAGCTGAAGATTCCTCCACACAATGATGAAGCGGAACAGGGCGTGCTCGGCGGCATTTTAATCGATAAAGACGCGATCAATATCGCATCCGAAGTATTGCTGCCGCACCATTTTTATAACGACATAAACGGCATAATTTACGAGGCAATGCTCAAGCTTTATGAAGACCGCAAGCCTGTTGATATACTTACGCTTCGCACCCAGCTTAAGAAAAGCAAGCTCTATGATAAAGTCGGATCAAGTTATTTGACAGACCTTATCGACAGTGTCCCGACGGCTGCGAACATTGAGACATACACTCAGCTTGTCAAAGAAGCGCATACCAAACGCGCCCTTATTACTGCCGGGACTAACATAGCCGAAATGGGGTTTGAAGAAAACAAGGAAGTAAAGGAAGTCCTTGATAAGGCTGAATCCGCTTTATTTTCCATTTCTCAGGGGCATATAATCCGCGGATTTATTCCGATAAAACAAACCTTAGCCGAAAGCTTTGACAGAATCGATGAATTACATCGCAAGGGCGAAGGGCTTCGCGGTGTTGCAACAGGCTTTGTTGATCTTGACAATATTCTCTCCGGTATGCAGAATGCCAATCTACTGATTCTCGCCGCGCGCCCCGGGCAGGGAAAAACGGCATTGGTTCTTAATATTGCCCAGCATATCGCGGTAAATGAGAAGAGGGCTGTTGGTATATTTTCTCTAGAGATGAGCAAGGAGGAGCTCGTTGATAGGATGATCGTCGCGCAAGCGGATGTTGATGCGTGGCGATTCAAAACCGGCAGGCTGACGGATCCTGACTATGTCAGACTTTCCGATGCGATGGGAGAATTGGGAGACGCACCGATATTTATTGATGATACGCCCGGTTTGTCACTTGCCGAAATGCGAAGCAAAGCAAGGCGGCTACAACTTGAGCATAATGTAGCGCTTCTGGTTGTTGATTATCTGCAACTTGTTGACCCGGGGCGGCACTATGACAATAGGGTGCAGGAGGTCTCAATGGTCTCGCAGGCTCTGAAAAATCTGGCGCGTGAGTTAAATATACCAGTGCTTTCGGCGTCACAACTTTCCCGCGCGGTAGAGCATAGAGGCGGGAAGAGGCCGCAGTTGGCTGATCTACGTGAATCGGGCGCGATAGAGCAGGATGCAGATGTCGTGATGTTTATTTATCGACCGGATGATGATGTTTCAGGAGCGTTGATACCGACGAATTTACTCATTGCCAAACACAGAAACGGCAGGACAGGCGAGATTTCTTTACTTTTTCGCGGAGATAGGATACGATTTTTAAATGTGGAAAGGTCGGAGAAAGCTCAACATTAAATTTCTAATTTCTAAATCCTAAATAAATACAAAATACAAAATTCAAATTTTTTAGAATTTAGAGTTTGCGGGATTTAGAATTTTTGTCTTGAAAGGGGGTGATTACATAATGATGGATGATCCAACAATGCCAACACCAGGAATGCCAGGTACACCAACACCCCCGCCTGCGGGTGGAGATATGCCGAGTCCGCTACCCCCGGTTCAACAGCCGGAACCAACACCACCGGCTCCGCAGCCGCCGACAACACCGCCACCGGCGCCAGAGCCGCCTGCGGGTGGAGGAGGTACACCGCCTCCCGGTCAACCGATGTGATAGTTGGGCGACTTTATTTTGTATGCCGTCGTCCCAGGTATCATAAAATTGCAATTGCAAACCCGGGATGGCGGCATTCCGGTATTCTACAAAACTAACGTAATCGCTCAGGATTTGACAAAGAAGTTATTGTTCGAGCGTAGTCGAGAACATAACTTCTCGACTCGCGGAGTTTACCCTGAGTTGAATCGAAGGGCTCGCTCGAAGAATATTTTGTCAAATCCTGACAGATTACAAACTAACACCTTGACAGTATAAGTTTGATATTCTATAGTAGAGAAATCTTCTTATGTTTGCAGCAGGGCTTATTACATTCCGCGAAACACTTGAAGTTGCACTCGTCGTCGGCATCCTCATAACTTTTTTTACCAAAATAAATAAGACAGCTTTTAATACATACGTCTGGTACGGCGTTTTGGGCGGAGTGGGGTTGTCCATTCTTTTGGCAGTTGTTTTCAGTACGTTCTTTGCTGAATTTGAAGGGAAGGCAGAGGAGGTCTTTGAGGGGTTATTGATGTTCACAACCGCAGGGCTTCTGACGTGGATGATCCTCTGGGTCCATAGGCAAAAAGGTTTGGTAAAAAAGCTCCACATAAAAGCCAAGCAGCATATTGAAGCTGGGTATCCGTTGGGTATTGTCTTTCTGACTATCACCTCGGTTATCAGAGAGGGGGTTGAAACGGTATTTTACCTTCGTGCGCTTGGTAGCGTTTCAAGTGGTAATCAACTGCCGGGTGCGATTATTGGCATCATTGCCGCAGCGGGTCTGGGGTATGCGATTTTTCGCTATGGTCTGAAAATCAACCTGGCCAGACTGCTACAGGTATCAGGCGCGATACTGCTATTATTTGCCGCAGGATTGGTTGCTCATGGTGTGTACGAGTTTCAGGAGGCAGGATTGCTGCCGATATTCTCTTTTGATCCGTTGGTTAACATTTCACACATTCTGGATAATAACAGTCTGATCGGTAGCTTACTGAGGACACTATTCGGTTATACGGCAAAGCCAACGGTTCTTGAGCTGATATCCTACGGTTCGTATATTCTCTTTATCTTTATTCTTAAGCGTATGACAGACACAATGCTTGCGAAAAGAGCAGCGATAAGTAATAATAAATAAGATGAAAATCCTGATAGTCTATGCCACCTACTCAAGCGGAACGCACATGGCGGCCGATGTTGTTTCCCAGGAATTGCAAAAAGGCGGGCATACGGTTGATCTAAAGGATGTTTCGGAAACTGCGATTGATAACTTCAATAATTACGATCTTATCATTCTCGGCTCGCCAAGCTGGGACATTGGCGGACAAGGAGGCCAGCCGCATGAGCATTTTGTCGCCTTTATGCAACAAAATAAAGGTAAGACCTTCCCCGGGAAAAAACTTGCCGTTTTTGGTCTTGGGGACTCAACGTATCCTGAATTTTGCGGGGCAGTGGATCACCTTGAAAAATTTGTCGACTCTCTTCAGGGCAGAAGAGTCATTGATTCTCTGAGAATAGACGGCTATTTCTTTAACCAAGACGAGGCAAATGGAAAAATTGCAGAGTGGGTCGGTAAGCTGCAAAGTTATTAAAGTTATTCTTGTCGCGGAACATAAAGTATCGCTTTTCCTTTATGAGGAGTCGATGAAAGAGGTCAGGCTTTTAACATAAAATTGTCATTCTGATCCGCCAGCCCCGCTCAGCGGGGCCAGCTGGCGGAGAAGAATCTTAGCATACAAAGATCCTTCGCGGAGTTTACCCTGAGATCCTTCGCTTCGCTCAGGATGACGATCGAAGGGCTCAGGATGACAAAATCGTGTCAGAAGGGTGAACAGTTACTACAAAAGAAGGGTATGTCATCATCAATACCTCACCACAAGTTCGTACTGAAAGAAAAAGATTGGGATGAATACCCACTAATTACAGAGATCAAGTTGTAATTTAGCTTGCTATGGCGCGTCAAAACCATTGTCCACCTTGACAAGCATTATCTTATAATATATATTTGAGGCGAAGAAATATTGTTTGAAGATAATGATAACAAAACCCTAGTACTAAATGTAGGATTACAAAAGCCCATGAACGATCAAGAAATCATAGTAGCCGAGAATAAATCTATCTCAAGAAGGGATCTATTTAAGTTAACTGGTTCTCTTGCCGCCTCAGTTCTTTTGAGATCTGAACGCGTAAGCGCTGAAGGTGGAGATGTTAAAGAAGTTTTAAATTTAGATACATTAGCGCAGGACGAGAGCCGTCCTGAAGAACTTCGAGGGATCTTGCAGACAAGGCTCTTAAAGCCTAGTAGTCGCCTGGCGCAAAGACCCATCACTCCCATCACAGACTTTATCGTCAATCCAGACGGGGAACTTTTTTTAAGTCTCAATGAACGCCATAAAAGTGCAAAAGACAGACTTGATAACGGTGTTTTAAGAGGATTTGCATTGCTTGAAGCAGTCCGTGCTGATACGGAAGCCGTGGTTGAGCGTCCTCCCCAATACCCTTGGGATGCGACACCAGTTGGGCAACGTGCTCAAACTGCTGACCTTCCAGAGCCAGTCTCTGATGAGCGGATGGTTGAGCTTCTAAAAGATCCTTCTTATCGTATACCTATTGCCGCATATGAACCAGGAGAATTCGATCCTGCAAACTTTAAACTAGTCCATATTGCTCCTCAATTAGGCATTGAGGTAGAACTACTTGATGATAGACCGGAACAGCAGCCCAAGATCCCTCTCTATGGGTCTTTTGGATTTACACCATATGTAATAGATCATCAAGTACTATTGAATGGTGAAGTAAAAATCCTTCAGGGGTTACGTCTTGGCATCTATGTGAAAGATGGGCCATACGATGATCAACATAGAATGAATCTTCACTATTCAGCAATGCCCTATCAGTACTTTGAATCAGCAGGAGCATTCATTAGCCCAGATATGATGAAATATTACAATGAAATTTCAAGCCCAGGTCAAGGTTTTGTCAATCCCTATTGGGAAAGAATGCTTAACACTCCTGGGTCAGTGTTTTATCCTGGTATTGCCTCCCAATTTATAGGACCGCTAGGAGATAGCGGATTTTATGACACCGCTCCTGTTCTCCATATTGTTTCCTCCAAGTTATAAGATATATTTGCCACTTTCTTGCAGTAACAGTTTTTTTATGTATTCTAGATGTAGAGAACATAAAAAAACTATGCGCATTAAAAAAATCTACATAGTGTTGGGTGGGTTTCTCTTTCTACTTGCAATAGTACCTATTTCACTTTTTTTAATCAAGCTTTCCACAAACAAAGTTGAAATCCTAAACCAAGACCCTCATTTTACAGTAACATTCCAGGAGACACCCCTTCTTTCAAACCAATTTAACGAGTGGGGTATTTTTGAGAACTCATTCTCAACTGAAGAAGAGCAGAGAAAAATTAAAAAAATACAAGTTGTTTTTACTGATGATCCACAGTCGATGTATCGGCTCTTTCTTGATCCTAATAAATCACCAATTCAAAGTTATAATTGGACTATCCGTTCAAACGGAGTACTTGAAATGAAAATTTATTTAGAGCCAGGATACCATAAACAATTATCATCTAGTCAGCTTGCCCTCTCTGTAAATGGTGCTTTTATCCACATCCTCTACAACCTTTCTCATATCGATGAAATAAAAACGACGGATCTTCCTCGAGAACTTCTTACTGTTTTTGACTTATATAAAAATGAATCGGAAATACCATTTTCAGTTCTCAAACGATAAGCGACATAATAATGAAAAAAATGAAAGCCTTTCTATTACTCATTAGTAGTTTGTTCCTGTTTTTTACATGGACAGATCAAGCAGTAGCTCAATGCAGTGGCAAGGCGATTTGTTGTCTTGCCTGGGATTCTGGATCTTGTTGTAAACCAGGTACGGGAGGAGATTTAGGAAATCCATGTCAAGCATGCAACCCACGTTTGGAAAACTGCAGATGCAGTAGTGGACAGTGTAGCTCATCAACTGCCACACGTTGTGATGCATCTTGTGGTACAGGAAATTGCGATCCGAGTATACCCGGACATATTAATCAATGTTCTAGTACTGGAGGAGGTGAATCTCCCCCTACTGATGGTGGTGGCGGTGAACCACCCCCCCAAGAGCCACCACCAGATGATTCTGGTCCACCCTCAGTACCAACGTCTAGAGCTCAGATGCCATCCAGCA
>CAZTFV010000037.1:0-5782 GCA_964613075.1 uncultured Gammaproteobacteria bacterium
CGACCAAGTGACTGATGGTGGGTTTTTAAGTTAACTCCTTTTTCTTTTCCTCGAATTCTTTTTTTTCAATATCTCCTCGTGCATATCTTTCTTTCAAAATATCAAGAGGCGTTCTATGCTCTTGTTGTTGCCCTGACTTTCCAAGATAGCGAAGTAAAGCAACCACACCGAGAATAAAGAGTATCCAGAAAAGAAGCATTGGAATCCATCCCAAAAGACCAAGCCCATTCCAACCCATCATGTTTCCCCAACCTGTTCCCATCATAGGATTTCCACCTCCTCCCACTTGTGGTGAGCCTGCCGAACCCATCATCCACATCATCGGCATAAAACCAACTCCATTTGAAGGAATTTGAGCTGCAGTGTCACAACCACTTAAGCGTTTGCCCATCACAACGTGCATCTGTTCTTCGCCAATTTTACCCATCATTTGTTCCATCATAGTATTCATTGCCTCATGAGAGTCACCCGTCATTTGACCCATGTAATACTCACCAAGTGCACCAAGCTCTTCTTCTGTTAGGTTTTTGCATTCAATTTGCTTTGATTGGAGCTTCTCCAATATTTCCTTTCCTTCCTGCTCCTCACGAGCCGTATGACCATCGGATGAGGTTGTAGATTGCGCCCTCATCATTTGAGCCGTGACTTGAAGCGGTTGTGTTACAGAAACAAGTATAAAAATGACTAGCAAAAGTAAAAGTTTCCTCATATTATTTACTGTGATCAATAATTTCTCTAATAATTGCATCAACTTCTGTCGGCAGATTGCCAAGGTTAGCTTGAGGGAAAAACTGGGGAAGCACAACCGGTCTCATGCCGGAAATATAGGTCTGGCCCTCTTTCTGATAAACATTGATTTTACACGGAAGACACAGCCCAATCTTTATATCCGTTTGTAAAACAGTATAGGCACTTTTGGCATTACAAATCTCAATGATTTTGAACGGTTCAATATTAAATCCTTTATCTTTCAGAGTTGCGGTAACATTGTGGATGTAAAGGACTTTGAATCCCGCATTTTTCGTCTCCTGTTCAACCATTCTTACTGCTTCATCAAAAGGCTTTTCCGTTGTGACTGTGTAATCAAAATCCATAAAACTCCTCATTATAGTGTTATCCTTTTCTGAAACGTATTCTGGTATCCCTGCAAAAACCTGTGAATGAGGTTATCGGTTTGACTAAGCGAGACAACCGCTTTCTCTAAAAATGCGTGACCTTTTTTGGTAATAGTATAGATTCTTCTATTACGACCAGCTTTATTTTCATCCCACTCGGATTTTACCCAGTTATTTGCTTCCATTCTTCGTAAGGTTCTGTATAAGTTGCCAATATCAACTTTTTCCCCGCAGTGTTTTTCCAAATCTTCCAGTAAACCATAGCCGTGCGATGTGCCTTTGGAAAGGAGAAGAAGGATACATGGCTCTATAAAGCGTTCAACAGTGCCTAAAACTCTTGGTCTTAACGAATAACTATCAGCAGCTGACATATATGAAATTATCATATACAAATGCTGATTAAAAATCAATAGGTATTTATACCAGGCTTCCGTTAGCTATGCTTCGGGGGTTCTGTGCCGAGTTTTCTTAGCGAATAATCGAGTAGCTCTTTCATCTCTTGCCTCCTGTTTTCCGAACTTAGTAATATTGCAATGATTTTGTGACCACCATAATCAAGATACGTAACCAGACATAAGCCTGCTTCAGGGGTATAGCCTGTTTTGATTCCTTTCACACCCGGATAACTTGAGATAAGATTGGTCTCATTCTGCATAAAATATTCCGCGTGAGTGGGGGTTGCGGGCAGTGTTATTTCAAAGGTCGAAGTGATATCCGTAAACTCGGGAAAGGTATCGATTGCGTAACGAGTGATGACCAGGAGGTCATAAGCTGTTGTGTATTGTTCTCCATCCCCCTGCAATCCTGAAGGATTGGTGAAATGTGTATCGGTGAGACCGAGGGCGCGGGCTTTATCGTTCATTGCCTGCACAAATGCCTCTCGCCCGCCCGGGAAGCCCCCTGCAAGGACTTCTGCAGCATCATTGCCTGAACGCAAGATCAGTCCGTAAAGAAGCTCGCGTCTGGTCAGGGCTTCGCCAGTAGCGATTCCCATACTGTTTTCACCCACAATATGCCCTGGTCTTACAATATATTTTGCATTGTCACTGCCATTTTCCAAAGCTATAATAGCTGTCATGATTTTTGTGAGTGATGCCATGGGCATTTGCTCTTTTATATTCTTCTCAAAGACTGTTTTATTTGTTACCAGATCATAGATCAGAACTGATTTTGCTGTAAGCTGAGGAGGCTGGCGTTCGCTACCCTCGATCGCTTCGATAATTGGCGTCCAGAGATCAAGCAAGGTTACTTGCTTATTTTTTTCCCGGGTTAAAAAAACAGGGAGCGGTGAAGTAATGCTGGCGGCTTTGCCTTTATTCGGTGTAAAAACCCACACGAGAAGAGTGAAGAGGACAGAGAGTAGGATGATGCTTGCAAGGTAGGTCGCCCAATATTTCATGAGTTTTTTTATCATAGCATGGCTCTACAATTTAGACAAACAGGCTGGGATGAAGTAACTGCTCACGGTCCTAACATGATATTCTTCGAGTGAGGCTGAAAGCCGAATCGAGAAGTTCTCGACTTCATTTCATTACGCTCGAACAATAAAGTTTGTGTCAGAAGTGTGAACAGTTACGGGATGAACTATACTTAAGCTATGAAATTATCGGTGGTCAGTTTTAATACGCTTGGGATAACACTGGTGCCTTGGACGTTCAAAAAAACATTTAACCTCCGCCAACGGTTTTTGAAGATTGCAGATGAGATGGGGAAGTCTTCGGCGGATATTGTCGCTTTGCAGGAGGTCTATACATATCTTCATATGCGATTCTTAAGGCGATTTATGCGTACAACCTATCCGTACTGCGTGTATAAGAAATCTATTCTCGGCCCTTCAGGCGGGCTGATTATTTTCTCGAAACTTCCACTTGATATGCCTGTATTCCGGGGATTTAAAAAGAAAGGAAGCTATTTACATCCGACAATTATCGGAAAGATTGCCAGAATGGGTGTTCTTATCTGCAAAGTAACCGATGAGCCGTTTTATATTCTCAATGTGCATTTGACGCCGAACCTGCGGATGAACTGGAGTAAGTCAAACAAATATGTTCGCTGTCTCGCGGAGCAACTTTCCGAACTCGTATCGATTATTGAAGGCTTGAGTAAGAAAGGGTTTGAAGTTATTTTGGCCGGCGATTTCAATACCGCTAAAGAATCAATGCTCTATAAACAATTTGTTACATCCGCAAAAGTGCGCGACTTATTCGGCCATATCAATACACCGACTGTCCATGCTGACATGATTAAAAAGGGTCATAAAGCGGTGCGGATAGACTATATTTTTGCCAAACTTTTCAAGTATAGTGCGTCGGCGGAGAAAATTGATCATTTATTTACCAATAAAGCACTTTTTCGCAATGGCAAGCGTGATTTTTTATCAGACCACATCGGGTTGTTTGCAAGAATGCATTTTAAGAAAAAGCAATGAATATATTGCAGGCTGTTATTTTGGCCATTGTAGAAGGAATTACTGAGTTTTTGCCGATTTCATCGACCGGGCATCTGGTGTTGACGGCAGACCTGCTCAGTATTCAGCAGACCGAATTCGTCAAGACATTTGAAATTGCGATTCAGTTGGGTGCGATTCTGGCAATCGTTGTCTTGTATTGGAAGACGCTTATTTCCAACATAGCTATTTGGAAACGGGTCATAGCTGCTTTTATACCAACAGCCATTGTCGGATATGTTTTGTATAAATTTATTAAAACGATTTTGCTCGGAAATACGGCTGTGACGTTATGGGCACTACTGATAGGTGGCGTACTTCTTATCTTTCTTGAATACGTATATAAAGAAAAAGAACACTATGCGGGAAAAATCGAGGATATTTCGCTTAAACGCGCTGTCGGCATCGGACTATTTCAATCCCTATCTATCATTCCGGGTGTTTCACGGTCAGCGGCTTCAATCATCGGCGGGTTATTTATAGGTGCAAAAAGGGCTACTGCTGTGGAATTTTCATTTTTTCTGGCAATTCCTACTATTTTTGCAGCGACTGTGTTTGATTTGACGGAAAGTGAACTTGCTTTCAGTCAGAATGAGCTAGTAGTATTGGTCGCTGGGTTTGGGGTGTCGTTTTTTGTGGCCATGGTAGCGGTGTACTACTTTCTCCGGTATATAAAGAAGCATAACTTTGTGTGGTTTGGGGTATATAGAATCGTACTGGCAATACTGTATTTCCAAAGCGTGATTGCTTGACGGGGAAGGCTAAATCACGTATAATTTTATTCTGCCTCGGTGACATCAGAAACCTCTGTCCGACCTCTGAAATACTGTTACTTAAAAAACATGAGCAGTGAAGCTATAGCTTCTATTAAAGATAGGGCAGTATCTTTGTGGAAAATGGTTCCCTATAAAAGGGGAGCTACATACTTGCGCAGAAACCCGTTCCGGAGTTTTTTTATAGCCTTAGGGCTACTATTCGGCATTATTGTCTTAAGCAACATCGCCTCGAACCTAAGGAAAAAAGAAACGCCCAAACAGGAAATCATCAAGGATGTTACTATCTACCAAATCAGTAGGACGCCGACAGTAGAGCTCCAAGCCAAGGTTGACGCATCGGGTGTTGTGCAGATATTTGCGCAAACGAACGGTATCGTCCAGACGGTCAATGCAACGGAAGGTCAGCAGGTATCGGCGGGAACACCGATTGTTTACCTCGCAACTTCATATCAGGGAGGCGACGCCGCTGCGTTGCAGTCACAACTTGCTTCCCGACAATACCAAAATGTGCTTGACACATATGATGCGCAAAAAAATCTTATCCACAAACAACGCGACCTCGCGAACGCCAATATACAAAACGCTGAGGATTTAACAGCGATTACAAAGGCGTCACAGGGAGATGTACAAGAATTGCTTCGCCTGCAAGAAAATGCACTCGACCAAATAAAACAAACAATAACTACGCTTGAGGCGACCAACGTCAATGGGATCAACGATGAGCTTATCGCGCAGGCACAGACGCAGGAAAGCCAGATTCTGCAAAGCGTTATACAGCTTCGCGCGCAACTGCGAAACGTTGACTACCAGACAGACCCGACCAAACCGCCTGTGCTTCTTTCGGACTTACAAAAAGATATCGCACTGAAACAGCTTGGTATCCAGGAAAAGGCACTTGATTTGAGCCGTGACGTCAGCGCCATTCAGGCGCAACTGGCCGCGGTCCAGGCGCAGCTTATGATTCCTGCCAGCCCTTTTCCCGGAACGGTTGAGAAAATTCATGTAAAAGAAGGGGATCTTGTCAATCCTGGTACGCTTATCGTGACAATTACGGGAAGCGAGAATGCTGTTACGGCCACTGTTCTTATCCCTAAATCTCTGGCGAGCATAGTATCGCAGGTTGATGCGAGTCGAATTCTTATCGATGGTAATTATCAATCAGTTATGCCGTCGTACGTGTCGCAAAGCCCGACCGATGGTCAACTGTATACTGTTTTTTACAATCTCGAGAATGTATCGGGAAAAAGGATAGCGAACGGGGAGTATGTCCCCATTGACGTTCCTATCGGACTGGCAAGCGATAAAAACGCGATGCCATTTGTTCCGATTGATGCCGTCTATCAGTCAACCGATACCTCGTATGTTCTGGTGGCTGTAAACGGAAAAGCTGTGAGCAAAACAGTGAAGCTTGATGACGTGTACGGGAGGTATGTGCGGATCATATC
>CAZTFV010000037.1:5882-11884 GCA_964613075.1 uncultured Gammaproteobacteria bacterium
TTATGAAACAGACAACATCGTCACTCAAACGGCTCAAATTTGATCCGAAACTGCAAAATAGCTGGATCGGAAGATATTTATCCAATCCGCGGCTTCTTATACTCATCATTCTATCCACTTTGATTCTGGGTATTAGTGCTTTTATTAATTTACCAAGAAGACTGAATCCTGAGATAAAAATCCCAATTGTTCTCGTGTCAACTATACTGCCCGGCGCAAGTCCATCCGATATTGAATCGCTGGTGACCGTGCCTCTGGAAGATGCCTTAGCGGGAATGTCGGACGTGAAGATTGTCTCGTCCTCATCTACGGACTCTGTTTCGTCGATTCAGCTTGAATTTGAGTCTGGCGTTGACCCTGAAAAAGCACGGACTGACACGCAATCTGCTGTTGATACTGTAGCGTTGCCTGGTGATACACAGTCGCCAAAAGTGCAAAAGCTGGATTTTGAAAATCAACCTGTCCTTACGTTCGCCCTCTCTACAACCGAAGACACGGCAAGCCTGATGCGATTTGCGAAAACCCTTGAGGATAAGCTCAAAGACGTTCCGACGGTTGAGAATGTCAGCGTATCAGGGCTTGATGAGCAGGAAATCCAGATTATTATCAAACCCTCGACAATATCAACCTACGCTGTTAATCCCTCAACGCTTTCTCAGATAGTAACTGCAGCACTGCATAGTTTCCCTGCAGGGTCGGTCAGAACAGATACGTCTACCTTTACCCTCAGTATTGATCCGCAAGTGACGACCATTGATGGCCTGCGTACCCAACGGGTGAATCTGAACGGAAATATTGTCCTTCTCTCACAGATTGCAGAAGTGACAGAGCGTGCCAAACCCGATCAGCGCCTCTCGTATTTTGCCACTCCGTCCTCTGATGTCTCACGCGCTGTAACATTTCAGGTATTTAAGACAGACAGTGCAAATATTACGACGGCTGCAAAGGATGCGGAAAAGGTCATTGATGAAACGCTTATGCCGTATGAGGATTTTTTTTCAGCCTATATGGTTGAGAATACCGGGCAGCTCATTGATGATCAATTCAATGAATTGATTGCGGATTTTGGGATCACTATCGGACTTATTGTGGTTGTTTTATTTGTCTTTTTGGGCGTAAGGCAAGCAATCATTGCCGCGTCATCGGTCCCGCTAACATTTCTTATCAGCTTTACCACAATGCAGCTGTCGGGAATCAGTATTAACTTTCTTTCGCTTTTTTCACTGCTTTTGTCACTTGGGCTTTTGGTTGATGATACGATAGTCGTTATTTCTGCAATGTCTGCATATTACCGTACGGGGAAATTTACGCCATCTCAAACAGGACTGTTGGTCTGGCGGGATTTTGTCGTGGCGATTTTTACTACAACTATAACGACGATCTGGGCTTTTTTACCGCTGCTTCTCTCAACCGGTATTATCGGCGAATTTATAAAAAGCATCCCAATCGTTGTGTCATCAACGCTTCTTGCATCGTTCTTTATCGCGATGTTTGTGACATTGCCGTTGATTATTATTTTGCTTAAGCCACAGATACCACAGAGAGTTGTGATACTTGGTCGTGTGCTGCTTTTTGTTCTGCTCCTTGGTATTTTACTGGTGATTGTTCCCAAAGGTCCGCTTTTGCCGCTGGAAATCGTGGCTGTTGTTGTATTTCTTTTTGTCTTCCACATAGTACGCATACGGCTGATTGAGAGGATAAAAGAAGAGTATTCCGCGCGTACCGGCCGCTATAAAAGATACTCAAATGTTCGTGGTTATTTAACTGGTGGAATAATAAATTTTGAGATTATTAGCGCACGGTACAGAAGACTCATTGATAAAATCTTGGGGTCAGGGAAAAATCGAAGAATGGCTATTGCGATGGTAATCATTTTTTCGCTTTTTTCATATCTTCTCTTGCCGCTTGGGTTTGTAAAAAATGAATTTTTCCCAAAATCCGACAACGAATATATTTACTTAACGCTTGAGTTGCCGGCCGGGACGAACATCCAGGTATCGGAAAGGGAAGCGAAGAAAATTCTTTCCTCGCTTCGCACGACTGAAGGCTCTCTTTTTTCGACGGCAGATATCGGCCGGAGTTTTGCTCAAGGCGGCGGAGGCGGGACAGGCGACAGTGGAAGCAACGCTGTGCTGTTTACGCTGAGACTTTACCCTGAGGAAAAACGGCATGACTCTTCTATCGAAATCGCGAGCATGCTTCGTGAACAATACGCCGGCTATCAGGCAGGAAAACTGTCGGTTGTCGAGATATCGGGCGGACCGCCTGCCGGCGCGGATGTGCAGATAAAACTTTTCGGTGACGATCTGAAACAACTTGATGCGTATGCAAAAAGAATAGAGAATTTTCTTGAGAAGCAGCGGGGAATTACGAATGTCAATAAGTCAATAAAGCCGGGAACGAGCAAGCTGTCTTTTGTTCCTGATAAGCAGAAAGTTGCCGGGGCGGGCTTAAGTATCGATCAGTTAGGCGGATTTTTGCGGCTCTACGCAAGCGGCGTGTCTCCGGATACACTCACACTTGAGGAAAACGGCGGAGACGAATTGGACATCGCTATCCGGATGAGTCAGGTTACCGTGTATGCCGAATCCATCTCGTCTTTGTCTATTCCGACACAGCAGGGACCGGTACCGCTTCCCTCACTTGGAAAAATAGAGCTTTCGCCCAATCCGACGCTTATTACACGTGAGGATGGCAAGCGGACTATATCTATAAGTGCATCAATTGTACAGGGGTATAATATCGGTGATGAAAATAAAAAGCTTGAGCGATTTGCCAATACGGATCTGCATTTGCCGGAGGGGTATAGCTGGAAAACAGGCGGAGTGAATGAGGAGAATCAGCGGTCTGTTAATTCAATTTTCCAGGCTATGATTATCTCCTTTGTCCTTATCGTCCTGACTATGGTTTTGCAATTCTCATCATTCAGAAAGGCTCTTATTGTCATGCTCGTTATCCCTTTGTCAATCTCAGGCGTATTTATCATCTTCGCTTTGACACAAACGCCATTATCATTTCCGGCGCTCATCGGCGTGCTGGCGCTTTTTGGGATCGTGGTAAAAAATTCTATTTTAGTCGTTGATAAAATAAAACAGAACGTGGATCATGGGATGACATTCCGGGAAGCAGTTGTTGACGGATCTGCCAGTAGACTTGAGGCAATTGCCTTGACATCCATGACTGCTATCATCGGTCTTATTCCGATTACCCTGTCAGATCCTCTGTGGCGGGGGTTGGGAGGCGCTATTATCGCTGGACTTACCTTCTCAGGTACGATCATGCTTTTTTTCATACCTGTTGTCTATTATTATTGGTTCCAAGGATCAGAAGGAAAAATGAGAACTTCCAAAAGGAAACTCTATTAATTTTTCCCAGCCTCATGAGCTTTTTTCCTAAAAAAACTGACTGATTTTGTGTAGTGTTTGATCAATTTGATCATATTGACAGGATTTCTCGACAATATGCTACTATCTCACAAGACAAGTTTTTGAGAAGTGCAAAAAGTTGATTAGGAGTTATTTATAGATATGCTACCTGCCCGGTATATTGCACTTATCATATTTTGCCTACCTCCTGATTTCTGTTTGGAGAGAAGTCAGGAGGTTTTTTAGTGGGCTAAGTGCTCGAGTGTTCTGAGGAAAGAATAATATCTTTACCGAGACTGCGCCATCCCGAAGTGAAGACCGGGATAACGAGAGTAAGGATAGTATCAGGCAGCCTCAGAATACCACGATACTTGCCCACTAAAAACCGAGATTGTCATATAGCAACTTTGGCCGTTCTGCAAAAAAACGGAAGTTAGTCTGGTAGTTATTTGAGCGGGACCCTCCTTCGCTCCATCCATAGCTTTAGCGACGGATGGCAAGAAAGCTACGGAGGGCGAAGGGGGTGAATAAAAAATGATAAACAAGAAAATCGCAATGAGCGCCATGTCGATAGTGACTGCATTGGCGTTGGCAGGAGGCGCTACATTCGCATTCTTTAGCGATGAAGGGACAAGCAGTGACAACATATTCAGTGCAGGAACGCTTGATTTAAAGCTCTCTGATGATACACCGGAAACAGATCAAGATTCTGTAACTGCTAGCTTTGGCGGTTTAGCTCTTGGCCCTAACGAATGTACAACAACACAACAGTTACGGGTAAAGAATAGTGGCTCAGTAAATGCTAATCATGCTGAGATTGCTGTAGCAAATGCAGTAACAGATGTTCCTGATGACTCAGCTCCTTTAGATATGGACGCGTATCTATTACTAGATTTGTTCCAATATGATGGCGGTAACATAAGTATTCCTGACTCAAATTTGAATGGATTTGCTGATCTTGATGATTTAGAAGCAAACGGAGTGGATAACTTAGCACTTACAGACTTAGGCCCAAACCATAATATCGATTTAAGAATTTGTCTCCATAGCACTGCCCCAAATGAGGTACAAGGAGATAGTGTAGATAGTGACTGGACTATTACATTGAATCAAGACGCGAGTCAGTGATAGCTTAACAATCTAGTATTTCGCTGGTGGTGGGGAAATGCCCACTCCACCACCAGCAGGTGGGAGCGGATTAACAATATAACCTTAGAAGGTGAAACCTTCGCGAAGGTTTCACCTTAATAAGAAACATGAAAAATAAACTATTACTGTTAATAAATCATAAAATAATTAAAACTACGCATAAAACGACTGTAATTTCATTGCAAGTCGTTCTTTTTCTGCTGCTTCCGATCATAATTTTTACTCTTATCACTTCTAAGTCATCGATCATAAATAGTATTCAGTCATTTGTCGTCCTTTCAGGCAGTATGGAGCCAACACTTCCTGTCGGAAGCATCATCTACGTCCAGCCACAGATTGCCTACGCAGCAGGAGATATCATAGCTTTCAAAAACGAAGCAGACCAGACAGTGACACACAGGATCACCGATCTTGCTTTCAATGAGCAGACGGTCTATATCACAAAAGGTGACGCGAATAAAAACAAAGATACAGACCCTGTCTCAGCAGACAAAGTGATCGGCAGAGCGTATTTTCATATTCCCTATGTCGGCTATTTCATCAACTTTTTGAAAACGCCAAAAGGATTTGGCTTGTTTGTTATTTTACCGACCGCGCTTTTCATCCTCTTTGAAATCTTAAACATCAAAAAGGAAGTCGATAAACATATTGAGAAAAAAATCGCCGAGAGATTGGGATCTGTTTGAAGCTGTCATCCCGAACTTGTTTCGGGATCTTCAAAGATGCTGAACCAAGTTCAGCATGACAAAGAACGATGAGTTTGAAGATATGAGTTTGAAGATAGATGAGTCTGAAGATATTTGAAACTGAATTTTATTAGTTATATGAAAAGAATTTCATATCTAGGATTGATTACAGTATACGGAGTATTCCTTTCGCTGTTCTCTTTCCACCTCGCCGGCGCGTTCTTTACCGACTCTGCAAATTCAACGACAAATACCTTTACCGCTGCGGATCAATTTCCAAGCGTTGTTATTAGCGAGATCCAAACAGCAACTACGTCTGCTACTACAAGCGACTTTATCGAGCTTTACAATACAACCACTTCCGATATCAATCTCGATGGCTACCGTCTTGTCAAACGAACTGCTGCCGCAACAAGTGACACATCAGTAAAAGCATTTGATTCTTCAGATATTATCCAGGCACACGGCTTCTATCTTTGGGCAAGTAGCGATGCTGGTTATGCAGATCAAATTGGCGGTGACGTTTCAACAGCAGAAAATATTGCAGATGACAACAGCATAGCATTAAGAAACGGAGAATTAGATGCGGGAGTCATTATTGACGCAGTTGGTTGGGGAACATTAACCGGTGCGCCGTTAACCGAAGGTAGTCCGCTTGCAAACATTCCTGATGGTCAAAGCCTCGAGAGAAAAGCACTGTCGAATTCTGATGCCACATCGATGGGATCTGGTGGCGTTGATGAGATTAAAGGAAATGGGTTTGATGCAGGGAATAATGCGACTGACTTTATTCTGAGAACAA
>CAZTFV010000038.1:0-11689 GCA_964613075.1 uncultured Gammaproteobacteria bacterium
TTGCGACACGTGGTACAAGCGGGTTTAGAGAAAGGATGAGAGTTGATAGCCTAGGTAATGTCGGTATCGGGACAACTGCACCCATTGGCAAGCTTCATGTACAGGGAGATATTGGCTGGCCAGCACTCGTTAAGTTTAACAACACAAGCGCTGTCGGTGACACCTTTACTGCCAGTAAATCAGGCACCACCCAGTTTGTCATCAAGAATGATGGTAATGTTGGGATAGGGACAAACCTCCCCTCTCAAGTGCTTGATGTAGTAGGCAAAATACGAGCTTCTACTGCATTCAATATCAATGGTACAGATGGCGCAACAGGCACGAATGTTAATTGTGTGAACTTTACAGGAGGAATTATTACGGCAACAGGTACGTGTACTACATCTGCCTCTCCTTTTACAGAAGTTGCAGCAAGTGGCATTATCGTCCAAAACAACACAACAGAAGATTTCTTATTAGGCGGCACCGCCACAACCAGTGCCAAATTCGCCTTTATCAATATCGCAGGTGGTACACCAACCGCCTCTATATCAGCACAGGACGGGAGTAACAATGCTCTTTCTCTTGACGGCAATGGCAACATTGGCACAACTGATCGAACAACACTTACTTTAGGTACAAGTACAACAGGATCAGTAGCTCTAACACCAGGTGGATCAACCGCCATGTACCTGACAGGAGCAGGCAACGTCGGTATCGGGATAACAAATCCGGGTAGCGAGCTGGTTGTTGCAGGCACTACACCTGTAGTTACCATCGGAGATGCCGGAGCTGAAGATACTGCTATGGTATTTGATGGTAATGCCCAGGATTACTACCTGGGACTTGATGATACGGATGATGTATTAAAGCTTGGTCTTGGCAGTACTGTTGGAACAACAAGCTATATAGCTATTAACTCAGGAGGCAACGTCGGTATTGGTACGACGGCTCCAATTGGACTTCTGCATGCTGAGGGTGACCAGGGCTGGCCAGCTTTGGCGAAGATAAACCAACTTAGTTCAGTTGGAGATCTTTTCACAGCCTCTACCTCTGGTGTAGCAAAATTCACGATCAAGAATAGCGGACAAGTTAGCTTAACAGGAGGGACTACTGGGGCTGCGCCAACACCCATGCTAGACTTTGCCCAATACTTTGATAATGCAGGCGATCCTTCTGTATCACATATTAACCTTTATGCCAATGCATATGGCTTTGGCGTAAGCTCTAATACCCTTAACACCTTCTCAGATGGGAACTTTAACTTTCTTGAGGATGTCTCCGGGACACCAACCTCTAGAATGTATGTAGCATCAGGTGGGAATGTGGGGATTGGAACGACAGGGCCAAGCGAGAAAGTGCACCTTTATTCAACTGCAGATACTCGTCTATTTATTGATGCGCCCGCAGCGAACCTTCCCGGTATAGAATTCGGCTCTGCAGGAACAGAGAAATATGTCATCTATCGTCCGGGAAGTAGTGATGATCTACGATTTTACAATGCGGGTGATAGAGTAACATTTACCTCAGAGGGCAATGTCGGGATCGGGACAACAGCGCCTATAGGGAAGCTCCACACTGAAGGTGACATCGGCTGGCCGGCACTGGTGAAGTTTAACAACACAAGTTCAGTTGGGGATACCTTTACTGCTTCTAAATCAGGCACAACCCAGTTTGTCATTGAAAATGGTGGCTTTGTCGGTGTAGGAAAATCTAATGCTGAAGTGGAACTTGACGTCTACAGAAATACTTCTGCTGCTAATGATATGTTTTCTCTTGAGGAGGATGGGACGGGCGATGCAGCGATGCGATACCTATTGACAGGTACAAGAGCGTGGATAACAGGTATTGATAACAGTGACAGTGATAAATTTAAATTTTCAGCCACAGATGATGGATTTGCCACTGCTGCATTGATGACAATTCAAACAGACGGCAATGTCGGCATCGGCACGACTGCACCAGGAGCTACATTAGAAATTAATGGAGTCGGAAGATTCGGCAGCACATTTACCACTCAAGTGGCCTCAACTGACGGGATAGTCTTCGGCACTGATGCGGTTGATGAGGGCTTGGAGTTCATCAACTCAGTCTCGGGGAGTGGGTATGGCTTTAAGCTCTACGGAGTTGACGAAGGATCTGGTACCACGTCCCTAAGGATTGCCGGCAGAGCAAACTCAGGAACCTTTAGTGACAAGTTTTATATCCATGGAACGACAGGCAATGTCGGTATCGGGACAACAGCGCCGGCTGGGATTCTTGCTATTAACGGTACAACCAACCAAAAAGCGCTTGTTCAGATAACTGGTGATGGCAATCAGGATCTCTTCACTGCATCTGAGTCGGGAACAACACGTTTCCTTATTCAAAAAGGAGGCAATGTGGGGATTGGAACCAATCTGCCTGAGTCTCTTCTTGAGGTACAGGGTGCTGAAGCAACGGATGCAGTCTTAACCTTGGATGCAGATGATGGAGATGATGCTGCAGATACCTGGTCTCTTGAGTCAGAAGCTACAGGTAATGACTTTACTATTAATAATGGTGCGACAGAACTACTCAACCTCACAACAGCAGGTGCCCTGCAGATTGATGGAACATTTCAAGTAAGCGGTAACTCCATCCTCTCCTCAACTGCTGAAGCACTGTCTCTGTCAGCAGATGATGTTTCTGTTGTCGGGTGTCTTAATGTCGGATCTGCAACTGAGTGTACGACACAAGGAAACGTCCAATTATCTGGAGACCTGGCAGTCAATGGCGCAACCAGTGCTGACATCACCTCAACCACTACCACAGCCTCTCTTTTTGATGCGACAGTCACCACCTTAAACATCGGTGCAGCAGCTACAGCCTGGGATATTGGCGCTGGGACAGGAACAGGGACAGTCAACAATGCAACACTTGCTATCACAGGTCTGATTGATGCCAATGGGGTAGGTACACATGACATAGCAGGAACGCTTAACCTCTCAGGAGATACCTTAACCTCAACCACTGACTTAACCCTAAACCCAACAGGCGGACAGGTGCTCTTTGCAGACGGGGATACCTTTGCCATAGGCGGAGTGGCAGCTGGACTTGCTTATAATGCGATCTCCGATTCGGGTGGCGCAACAGGACACGGTTTGGCATCTGATGATGACTTCTATCTCCAGGGAGATTTGGAGGTTGACGGGTCAGTCTACCTTGACGGATTTACCAGCTGCTGGTTGACCACGAGCTCAACAGGCGTTCTCACCTGCGGCAGCAATAGCGAGACAGTAACTGCCACAAAATCAGCTGATCAAACAATCCAGAGCGACTCAACCCTGAATGATGACGCTGATTTGCAATTTGCATTCGGCGCCCGTGAGACTTGGGAATTTGAGATCCATCTATCCTGGGGGCTGAATGCTACTCCTGATGCGAAATATGATATAAGCGTCCCGGGGGATACATTCTGTGAATATTCAGCTATTGACGTGGTAGAAGGCGGTGGTGTTAATGTGAATGGCTCTACCGTAAATAAAGACTGTTCAGAAGATACTAGTATTGTAATTGGAAGCAATCTTGATGTGCAATCCAAGATATTTGGAGCCTTTACTGCCGGTCCTTCGTCAGGAAGCCTTATCTTCCGTTGGGCACAGAACTCAAGCGCTGCTAATAACACAACACTTAATAGTGGCAGTACACTCGTTGCTCACAGGCTCACAGGTGTTGATTTGGCTGAGAACTACTATACTAAAGACCCGACCATCACTCCGGGGACTATTGTTAGTTTGGATAGCAGCATGAAGGCTGGTGTGAAACGGACTGAGAAAGCCTATGACAAAAATGTCCTGGGAGTTGTTTCAACCAAACCCGGCAAGGTATTGACAGATGCATCGGCAGAAGGCATCCCGACTCCTGTTGCCTTGGTCGGTCGGGTACCGGTCAAAGTCTCCTCGATCAATGGGCCGATACTTCCAGGTGATCCGATTGTTGCCTCAAATATTCCGGGTGTTGGCATGAGATCGACAAGGCCAGGCTTTATTGTCGGGAAAGCCTTAAGCGGTTATCCTTCGGCAAGCTCAGGACAAGTTGACAACACAGATCCTTTTGCTGTCGGGACAATCATGATTTATGTCAAAGAGACCTGGTATGAGCCAGATGTCTACATCACTGAAACTGGGGATATAAGTGTCTTTGCAGATACTACAGAGCCAATGGTTGAGAAATATGTGCTACAAAAAGGAGAGGAGAAAATAGAGAGGGTTGGGCTCTTCTCAGAGGGCTTCATCGGCGATCTGACAGCGGGAAAGATCAATACTGATGGTTTAACAGTTGGCGGAGTTAACATTCTTGATCTTTTCGATACGGGACTTAAAGAGAGTACCCAAGCAGCTTTGCTTTCGCAAGGCATCGATGTATTGGGAGAGAAAGTAGACAGGCTCACGGAAAGGACTACTATTATAGAGCGACTTGCTCAGCAAACCGCGTCAAACGCGGCTATGCTCGCTGACATTCTCCAATCACCTCTCGGCGCTGCAAGTAACTCTGCCTCACTCGAAAGCGCAATCGCGGATTTGGATATCCAAAATGCTACGGTATCAGGAGATCTTATGGTCTTAGGCCGCACCACCATGCAAGATGTTGGTATAACAGGCAACATCACCGCAGGGCTTCTTTCAATAAATGGCCTTGACCCCTCTTGTCATCCTCATGAAAATGAGGATCCTCTGATTCCCGGTCAAGCCGGGAATGACAATACAAAGGATAACAATTGCAGGGCTGTGGCAACCATCAACGCTCTTGGTGATCTCTACCTTCAGAGTAAAGGTATAGGAGGAGTAGACATCCTTTCCGGCAAGGTTACCATCGACACCAAAGGTAATATCGTTACCCGCGGCGAAGTCACAGCAACCAAAGTCAATATCGACGAATCAGAGGAAGGAAGCAAGGCTGTCGGTCAAGCAGTCATAAAAGCAGGTGATTCATTCATAGGCGTTACAACTTCTGCATTGACCGGCAAATCCCGCATCTTCGTGACACCTGATGAACCCGTGGCAATAGGAAGCAAGGCAATTGGCCCTTCGTCCTTCCGCATCAGCTTGCAGACTCCAGCCGATCGGGACATAAAGGTGAATTGGTGGGTCGTCAATTAACTGGCTTGCCCTGAGAGAGCGCAGCGAGTCGAAGGGTGGGTAGTTAACTGACGAAGAAATACGACCTATAAGACCTATAGGCCCTATAAGACTTATGGAAAATAAGACGCACGGTGGCTACAGAAATTTAAAGTCATATCAGACAACAACAATCATTTATGATTTGACCGTAGAATTTTGTAGGACCTATATGACTTATAAGTCCAATAAGTCTTATCGGATGACCGATCAGATGGTCCAAGCTGCTCGATCAGGTAGGCAAAATATCGCTGAAGGATCGCAAGTATCTCTCACGTCAAAAAGCACCGAAATAAAGCTGGTCAGCGTGGCCAGAGCGAGTCTCGAAGAGCTTCTCAATGACTTTGAAGATTTCCTCAGACAAAGAGGGTTACCGATCTGGTCGAAAGATGATCCTCGAGCGCGAGCTTTGCGAGCGCTCGCATATACGTCCGATAGGTCCTATTCGACCTATTCGTCTTATTTGAGTGACCCTGAGTCCGCAGCCAATTGCCTCATCTGTCTTATCCACCAGGCAAACTATCTTTTGGATCGGCAACTAGCGGCACTCGATAAAAGCTTAGTTGAGCAAGGTGGCTATTCAGAGAATCTTTTAAAAAGACGACTTGACTACAGGAGGAGGGGATAGGACCTGGAGGCAACGCGTCCCGGCCTTATCCCGAAAGTATTGCCTGACATGAGTTAATTAAATACTATACTACTACTTACTTTCTCGACGAATGTCTGGTGGGAAATTTAAGGTTGAAGATCAAGAACAAGACAATAGCAATAAGTAGGAGTCCTGCGCCGATCCAAGTTTGTGTAGAAAGTTGGTCGAAATTTATCATAGTTCCTCCAAAATGTCTTCCAGTTTTACTGATAAGAGTACGTACATGCTAGCAAACAACGCATTAAGTGTCAATACCGCCGGTTCCCGGGCGGTAAACACAAGGATGATATATCCGGCTGCTATATTCGATGAGATAGATGAAAGTACACGTAAGTGGGATGATCTGATCTCAAACATCGACCTGAGTATAGATGAGCTTGAAAAGCTTGTCAATCTGGTGTGAGAAATATCCGCCGTGTATACCGAGAGGTTCCTTCCGAGTGGTTCTGCGTAGAGTTAAGCTTTGTTCAGCGTTTTGTCTGTCAGACTCATCAGTTATCTGCTAATAGAAAAATCTAACCCCAAAGAAACTTTTTATAAGCTCAAGTAGTAGCAGATGGTATGATTAAGGTGCTAAGTCTTCTAGTATACTACTATAGCGTTTTACTAATAAATTGTCATTGTGGATAACTTTGGGATATCCACATATTTCTGGTCAGTCTTGTGAAGGTTTCACCTTGTACAAGGTGAAACCTTAGAAGAAACTGAATTCAAGTCGTTTTTCGAGGCTAAAATTTTTCTGAGGTCACAGAATCGATTCTAACGCGTTTTATTATAAAATCGGCATGATTCAACGTTAAAATTCATGCTTTTGAAAAGAAATTTTAGAAAATCCAGGCTCCGGATTTTGGTCTTATTTTCACGCCAGGTTCAACCGTTGCTGGCGTGGCATGTCATATTTTATATGTATAAAAAATCTGTACGACTTTCGATGAGCTGATAAGGGGTAGAAAAAAATACGAATGAGTGTAAAGGAGAGTCAAATATTCAGGCACAACAGAAAAGATTGTCGGATGAATCCAAACTCAGCAATAAGACCAAAGAAATAAAAATGATTTCACGTAATATGTATGTTAATTTATATTGTTAATTAGACAATATATTCCATATTTGAACAAAAAATATACTTTTCTGTGACACTTGCTTTTTGTAACCAACAAACCACCCAAAACCCTAAGACTCCAAATATTTCTGCAATCTTTCGAAAATATATCATATCCTGCTTTAAGGAAGATGATTAGTTACTGCTCTTAAATTTTAGACACGCCTTAAAATCGATTCTAGACCCTCATATTTTGAGGCTAACATGGAGAAAGTTACTTTTTAAGAATCTTAATAAACTCCTGAGTATCTTCTTGCTTTGGCGGAATGAGATTATCTTTTACCAAACCTTCCAAATGACATTGGATCGCATCTTGAAGATTCTTTTTTGTTTCTTCAATTGTTTTGCCACTCGTATGAACGCCCTTTAAGAGCGGTACAAAACCATGATAATACGATCCATCAGGTTCAATAATGACTTTATACGAAAATGTTTTCATGAATTTATTCTATCACAATCTTACCATGCAAAACAAAAAAATAATCCCCCCCAAAGGAATATAATATAGGTTGTCCTATATATGTATATATTTATAAATACCACAAAACTTCGAGACTCTCGTTTCTACAATAATAACACCCCACACTCCCATCTCAAAACGGGCAGGCAGTAATTCTATTGAAAACTATTTACAGCAGAGTTGTCAAGGGGTTTCCACAAAAATAGTATCTAGCGAAAGTAGTTTGGATTATGCAAATCACCTTAGACTAGATACTATTCTTACTTCAGTTCTACTGTTGCTCCAGCCGTGGTCAGTTTAGTCTTAGCCTCTTCTGCTGTCTTTTTGTTGACTGCTGTCAGGACTTCTTTATTGCCTGCGTCAGCCAAGTCTTTTGCCTCTTTCAATCCCAGTGTCGGGACGAGTTCGCGGATAGCCTTGATAACAGCAATCTTATTTGCGCCTGCATTGACAAGAAAGACGTTGAAGACTGTCTGCTCTTCCTTCGGCCCCTCCTCCGCTGAAGCTGCGGCGGGCGCAGTCGCCGGAGCAACCATCGCTTGTGCAGAGACGCCGAATTTTTCCTCAAGAGCCTTGACTAACTCTGAGAGTTCGAGAACAGACATTGATTCGATCGCTTCCATTAAGTCATCTTTTGATATTTTTGCCATATGTACACCCCCTTTCAGTTTGATGCTAGACAATAGAAGCTGGAAGCTAGAATCTGAAGTTTGAGATTGGAAATTAGATATTCTATCTTCAAACATCCCTGCCTGCCGGCAGGCAGGCAACATCAAGATCTAACTTCTATACGACTTACGCAAATTCTTATTGTTCGAGCTTGTCGAGAACTTCTCGACTCGGCTTAATCAGCCTCGCTCGAAGAATAACTGCGTAAGTCCTGTTCTAGTTTCAAGCGTCTAATCTCAAATAGTCCCAGCGTCTAGCCTCAATTCGTTGGTTTCTTATCTTTTATCGCATTCAGTGTCATCACTAACGACTGAAGATTCCACTGTAACGCATGGTGCAGCCCCTGTATCGGCGCCTGCATTTGTCCGAGAAGCTGGGCGCGAAGCACAGGCATTGATGGAAGAATTGAAAGCTTCATAATGTCTGCCTCAGAGAGTGGTTTGCCCTCTAACAAACCGAATTTAATAAGCGGCAGCTTGAGCTCTTTTATCATTTTGCTGAGTTGCCTAAGCGGCTCGACAATGTCGTTGTAGATAAAGAGGGTAGCGGTTGGCTGGTCAAAGTTATAAGTTATAAGTCCTAAGTCCTGAGTAGTATTTTCGTTTTTTTCATTGTGACTTGTGACTTGCTTGTCCTGCTCGCCCTGAGCTTTGTCGAAGGGAGCTTGTCGAATGGGTGACTTGTGACTTTGCTCAAGCGCGCGCTTAAGGAGTGTATTTTTCGTCACGACATATTCGGCCTCAAGCTTTTTGACGGCTTTTTTCAGCGTCTCAAGCTGCTTATGCGTGAGGCCTTGGTAGTTGGTAAAAACCATACCTTTGGATTTGTTTACTTTATCAGAAAACTCACCAACGATGGCTTCTTTTCTGGCTCTGCCTCGATAGGCAGTTGCCTGATGTGCGTGCGCTTTTGCTAATTTTGCCATAGTAGTTTAATCCTTTGTCATCCTGGAGCCCCTCGGTTTCACTCGGGATAAACTTCGCGTAATATGTCAGGATTTGACAAAATATTCTTCGAGCGAGCGTAGCGAGTCGAGAAGTTATGTTCTCGACTACGCCATGTACCAGACGGTACGGGGCTACGCTCGAACAATAACTTCTTTGTCAAATCCTGAGCGATTACAACTTCGCGATAGGATCTCCGTTATTTTAGATTCTATCAGCCCCGCTGAGCGGGGCTTCCAGAATGACAGACAGGAGTACAAAAAAGCACTCCCGAGGAGTGCATAGTAATTTAGAGTTATGAGTTTAGAATCATGAATTTCCTAAGGTATTATAAAATATTTTCCTCTTTGAATTCTTAATTCTGAATTATAAATTCTAAATTCTGTTATTCCTCGGCTGACGATTTTTAACCCTGCACCGCATGGTGCGGGGCCAGCTGTCTTAGGTAGGAGTAATGATACCAGGGTAGCTGGCAATTGTCAATCTTCCTTAGGTGTCTAGCTAACACAAACCTGGTGTGTGTTTCCTAAGAAGCCGCCCCAGTCTTGTTGCATGCTCTCGTCTTTCGTCAGATGAGGGAGCAACATCGCCCGTCTCGCGTCTTATTCTTTCGGATGCTCCGCTCGCGTAATCAAATATGTCTTTTGGAGGAGCAGTTACTGCATCTGACGCAGCCGCTCCATTTGTAGCTACGCTTTTTTTGTCTCTTTTCTCTTTTCTTCCAGAACCCAGCCTTCCGCATAAAAATCCCCTAAACTCATCAAGCGTTTCAGGTGTCACATTCCTGCCGGCACGAGTGTATGCCTCAAGGTGCTCACCACAACTACCGGCAAACATCGCAGCTATTAATCCGTCGTCATCTAACGCAAGCAGCTGATCAGGAGATAACATCCAGAGCTCTGGAGGAGCAGATTCTGGTCTAGGATCTAGGCGAGATGGAGACCGAACAACATCAACTAATTGAGAGCTTGTTGACCCCCGATATACCGGTGGTATGCCACTACTATTTCTATCTGGATCTGGAACAAGAGTGGGAATTGAGCCTTGTCGTGGAAGAACAGGAGTTGGTTCCCGAGGAATCTCTTTTCCAGTGGTTATATCATAATAATGCCCAGGGCTAAACTTTCTGGATCCAGGCCCTTGTTCTGATTGTGCTGTCAGATCATCCACGCGTGAGACAGCATCAACAATTTCACTTATATTCGTCATAGGTAAAAAACTACTGCAAAAGTTCCTCAAGTTCTTTGCGCTGGGGCAGTAATCTGCCTCGCACATCCTCGCTAGGATTAATTGTGTCAGTGATTTGCAAACAAAGCGTCATATACTGTTTCAGCCGTTCCTGAGAAGAGAGATCCAACTTCTCAAATTCTTTTTTGAGCTGAGGAACCATATACATTGCAAGTGGAAGAAATTCACGTAAAATCTCCCGAGCATTAGGGTATGGCAAAGGATCAAAGAGGTTATTTCGTCGCACGACGCGATACGAGTCAAGCTCCAGAAGACCATATTGAAGACCGTATTGCTGTGAGCTGACATACAGTGTTTCGACAGATCCAGGAGCGGCGTAGGCGTCACCATGGAGAGAACTGGGTGAACCTTCTTTCTTCTTATCCTCAATAAAAAGGTCCTCCAGCTGTTGCATGAGCGGGTCAATGTTCGTTCTCCTATTCCCCATATCAAGTGTGTACATACTGCCAGTGAAAATCAGGTTGACTGCTTCACGCGCCAGATACAGCAAACCAGGTTTTAGCGGTGTATCAGGCAACATATCTCGATCTACAGTCAGGATATTTTTAATCGCATATTTCTTCGCATCAACCACAAGTTTTTGACCTACTTTTTTCTTCGTTACAAATATTCTCCAAAGCGAAGATCCACAGCTGTTCATGACTTCGCCAAGATCAGCTATATCATACAGCGTAAGACCGACATCGGTATCTGTCTTTACTCTAAATCTAGCATCATCGGCACCTTGTGCGAGTCGCGGAAGCTCTTTACCTTTTGGAAAGGGGAGAGGTATTGTCTCGCTTTTTTTGCCTGTGTTTGATTGTACTTCGAGCTTTAGCTCAGCTTCTCCGATATCAACCCCTGGTAGCACGTAGAATGTCGTCTTGCTGTTTGGGTCATCATATGATTCTGCACCAAACAGGGCAGCAACATTGCCTTTTGTCAGTGTAATTCTCGGCGCATGAGGCACAAATCGCACCGCCTCATTATCACGCGTCCTGTATTCAATCGTTATAGTGGCTGCGCTACCTGGAGCAAGTTGGTCGGCATAGGCAAGTAAGTCTTTTTCTGGAAATGTGGGATACCAACTAATCAAGCGACCAGGAATAGGAAAACCTTCTAAGAGGACATCAGGAGTTGACCCGTCCCATGTGCTTGCATATTCATCACCTGCTGGGACAGTAGGAGTCAGTTGCGCATCGTCTTGAGCTCTCGAAGCAGGTGTTGCAGTGTCCTGATCAGTAGCGCCAAATATTTTCCTATCAGCTATTCTTGCTATCCGATCTGCGTTACCCGCCAAGCCTCCAATAGCTGTCGCTCCCATAAGAGCCACAAATTTTCTTCGTGATACTCGCATTTCTAGCATTTTGTTACTGTTAATTGTTCTTTCAGTGCCCGGAGCTGTCATACGATTTGCCAACAGGAAGGCTCATGCGGAGCATACACCCGAACTATAGGAAATGTCAAGATTATGAGTTAGAGACTTGGAAAATGGATAAAGAGCTGACAGGTAATGATTTT
>CAZTFV010000039.1:0-9816 GCA_964613075.1 uncultured Gammaproteobacteria bacterium
GCTACGGTGGATGTCGCCCTTTTGAAAAAATATAGGCGGATAACCCCTCCGAAGCCCTGTACCATCTGGTACGGGGCGAAGGGGGGTAATTTAAGGCACCACGGCTTTAGCCGTGGGGCTCCATTTTTTGCCGTCCTGGACAGTCTTTTCAGATTCTGTTAAGATGAGACAGAATGTAGGTATGGGGAAAAAAGTTTTTGTCGTGATGCCCGCGTACAATGCCGCAAAAACGCTCCGGAGTGTCTATCAGAAAATACCCAAAGGAATTGTCGATAAAGTGTTACTGATTGATGATGGGTCCAAAGACGCCACTGTCTCTATTGCAAGAAAGCTTGGGATAGAGACGATCGTCCACGAAAAAAATCTTGGATATGGGGGAAATCAAAAAACGTGCTATGCATATGCCTTAAAGCAAGGAGCTTCGTTTGTAATTATGCTCCATCCGGATGGACAGTACGAGGGATCTGATTTGCCATCATTTGTGCATGCATTGAAAAGAGGTGAAAGCGACCTTGTCTTAGGCTCGCGATTTTTAGGAAAATATCACGGGACACCGTTTTATAAATCCATTTCGATTCGCTTCATAACATTTCTTTTCAACCTCGTTTTGCAAACAAAGCTTACAGAGGCGAATACCGGATATAGAGGGTTCACGAGAAAGTTTTTAGAAACGGTTCCATTTCAGAAAAACGGTAACGGATATATTTTTGATCCACAAGTCATTATCCAAGCAGTGTATTTCGGATTTCGTATTAGCGAGGTATCTGTGACAAAAGATTATCTGAAAGAAGCAAGCTCGCCGAATTTTTATCAGTCGGTAAGACATGGCATAGAGAATCTTCAACTACTGTTGCAGTATTTACTTCATATAGCTCATATTAAAAAAGCAAGCTTTTTGCTGCAGCGTTAATTCATTGTTGTCGTATGAGGGTTTTACCGGAATTGTTAGGTAGATATCCTGAGGCTAAATTTATGGTAGAGTGTTGTGTTTGAATTTAGCAGCGAAAAAGAGTATAATAAATTTACCTTGCCAGTCATAACTCCACCAGTCGCTACTCCGAAATGCAGCAAATGTCAGAGTGATTTGATTCTCTTAAATACTGAGACTATTTCTATTGAGCATCATCGTTTTCCCGTCATTGTAACCACTTACAGGTGCTCGAACAGTGAATGCCAAGAGGAAACTGATAAAAAGACAGCCGCTCGTCTTAAGAACATACGATATCAAGAATTAGCCAGACTACAAAGAGAAAAGACGCGACTTGAAGGTGTAAAATTAAAAAGGGAGCAAAATAGAAAAACTGCAAAGGGCCTCTGATTTAGTATTAAGTATTACTTTATCTTAATGCTGTCAATACATCTTTGCTTGCTGATTGAGGCTGTATACGGTACAATTACAGCATATGTTCACCCCGTATAAATTCTGCAGGGGGATCTCTTTTAACAAGACAATATGAATAGCGACAATAATTTATCCGCAGATACTAAGAAAGAATTCTATACGGGGTTTAAGCCTGTTGATCCGAAAGTAAACTTTCCGGAGAAAGAAGGGGAAACTCTTAAGTACTGGAAAGAAAAAAAGATTTTTGAGAAGTCAGTCACGAAGCGGCCGATTGACAAAACGTGGACGTTTCTGGATGGCCCGCCTTTTATTACCGGTATGCCGCATTACGGAACGCTTCTCTCAAGTCTCCCGAAAGATCTGTTTCCCAGGTTCTGGACTATGAAAGGCTACCGTGTCAGACGTGTCTGGGGGTGGGATTGCCATGGTCTTCCCGCGGAGAATAAAGTCGAGACTAAATTGGGACTGAAGAGCAAAAAAGAGATTGAGGAAAAAATCGGCGTCAAGAAATTCATTGACGAGTGTAAATTGTACGTCTCGGAAGTTTCATCCGAGTGGGAATGGTACATAGACCATATTGCCAGATGGGTAGACTTTAAGAACGCATATAAAACGATGGATCTGCCATACATGGAGACTGTGATGTGGGTTTTTAGACAGATGTATGAGAAGGGACACATTTATAAAGGGCTGCGCGTATCTCTCTACTGTCCCCACTGTGCAACGCCTATTTCGAATTTTGAGGTAGCTATGGACGCGGATAACTACAAAGAAATCCAGGATGTTACGACAACATATAAATACCAGCTTATTGATGAAAAAGATACTTATATTCTGGCGTGGTCTACAACTCCCTGGAATAAAATCGTTACTCCCGCACTGGCAGTGAACCCGAAATTGCAGTACGTAAAAGTAAAGCCCCACTTTGCTGAAGCTTCGAGAGACAAGCAAGGTGATGAGAAATACATTCTCGCAAAAGCTGCAGTAAAAACATTGAAAGAACCTTATGAGATATTGGAAGAGTTTTCTGGAAAAGATCTGATCGAAAAGAAATTTATCCCTCATTATGATTACTACACAATAGAGCCTGGTGAAAAAGCATTTGTCGTCATCGGTGGAGACTTCGTCAGCGCTGAAGAAGGAACGGGTGTTGTTACTATTGCCGCTTATGGGCAAGAAGATCTTTTCGTCATGCAAAAAGAAAACATCCATATCGAAATGCATTTGGACGAGGAGGGAACAATAAAGCCCGACGTGCCGAAATTCGGCGGCATGTATTATTTGAAGGCAAACAAAGCGGTTGATGAAGATTTGGCCCAAAGAGGACTGATTTATAAAACAGAGACGTTGCCACATAACGTGCCGCTTTGCTGGCGCTGTCATACACGCTTGTATTACGCTCCACAAGACGCGTGGTATGTGAATGTACAGGATCTCAAAGAGAGATTAAAAGCAACAAATGAAAAAATTCATTGGTTCCCAAAACATTTTAAATATGGCCGCTTTTTAAAAAGTCTTGAGAATGCACCGGACTGGAATATCTCGCGAAGTCGCTATTGGGGGTCACCTGTTCCAGTGTGGGAATGTGAATGTGGCGAACGATTCGTTCCTGGTTCAATACAGGAATTGGAGGAAGCATCTGGGCAAAAAATATCGGATCTTCACAAACCAGATATTGATGAGGTTATGGTGACATGCCGAAAATGTGGCAAAAAAGTAAAAAGAGTACCAGAAGTGTTGGATAGTTGGATAGAAGCTGGATCTGCTTCGTTTGCAGAGCGACATTTTCCTTTTAATAAAGAAGCAAAACTTGAAGATTTTTTCCCGCCTGATTTTATTGCCGAATACACCGGTCAGATCCGCGCATGGTTTTACGTACTGCATGTCATCGGTTGTGCGCTGTATGATTCACCGGCATTCAAAAACGTCCTGGTAGAAGGGGTTATTCTAGGAACTGATAGCCGAAAGATGAGCAAAAATTATGGCAATTATCCTGATCCTAAAGAACTCTTGCAAAAATATGGCGGGGATGCGTTGCGACTTTATCTCATGGGAAGTCCTGTCATGCATGGAGAAGATATTATTATTTCTGAAGAACAGTACAGAAATCAGGTCAGAGGCATGATGCTCATCCTCTGGAATGCTTATAACTTCTTTGTAACGTATGCAAATGTAGATAAGTGGGACAGGATAAAGTTGAGCAATAAGAAATCAGATCACGTTTTGGACAAATGGATCTTATCACTGCTGAATTCATTGATTGAGCAGGTGACAGAAGGGTTGGAGAAGTACGATAGTGTAGTTGCGATAAATGTGATACAAAAATTCGTTGATGATTTTTCCAAGTGGTATATCAGAAGAAGTAGAGATAGGATTGGACCCAGCGCAACGGATGCGAAAGACAAACAAAATTTTTATAATACAAGTTATGAAGCCATGGTGACACTCTCTCAATTACTTGCACCAATAACGCCATTTTTATCTGAGGAGATCTTTAGAAACTTAACAGATGAAGAGTCAGTGCATCTAACAGATTGGCCAAAAGCCGAAAAGCAATTAATAAATAAAAAATTAGAAGAAGAAATGCTGCATGCACGTAAAGCTGTAGAGATGGCTCATGCACAGCGAAAAGAATACCAAATAAAAGTGCGTCAACCATTGGTTTCTTTGGCAACTGTAACACCAGTTCAATTATCAGAGTCCACAATATCTGTAGTCGCGGATGAAGTTAATGTTAAGAAAGTTACGAATAAAGTGGGACCTAGCACAACTGTAGATTTAGCTAGATATACTACTGAAGAACTGAAACAAGAGGGAAGAGCTCGAGACATCGTTAGACAGATTCAGGAAGAGAGGAAAAAACTCGGAACGAGAATCGATGAAAAAGTGCATGTAGTATTACCCGACTGGCCAAAGGAATTTGAAGAATACATAAAAAGAAATGCTTTAGTTGATTCGCTGAAAAAAGGTGACATGCTTCGCATCTCACAAAACAAATGAGAAAATTCGGTCTGCTCATTGACTGGCGGCTTTTCCTTCCGGCCGTCATTCTCGTAATACTGGGACTCACGACATTGACGACGCTGAGTAGCAGTCTTTTTAAGAGTCAACTTATCACCTTTGCTGCGTCTGTTGTCGCGTATCTTATCTTTTCACAGGTCACACTTGATTCATTCAGGGGATTTTACTTTCCTTTATATTTACTTTCGCTTTTTCTTCTGATTGTTGTATTTCTTTTCGGGTTTGAGAGCCATGGTGCCGCGCGGTGGATTGTTATTTTGGGAGTGAGTCTGCAATTCTCCGAGCTTCTTAAGCCTTTTTTGCTGGTTTCGCTTTCAGCCTATCTTTCATCAGTAAGTAATAGTTCGTTTCGGTCGTTTGCCTCTATTTTGCTTTTCTTGCTTCCGGCGCTGTTTCTTATTTATAAGCAGCCTGATCTTGGTAATGCGATTATTTATGCATTTACCGCAATCTCTACCATGGTGTTATTCGGATTTCCGTTTTTGTGGTTTGGCGTGACGCTTTGCGCGCTTTTGGCGATTTCGCCTCTTTTTTGGGGTATACTTCATGATTATCAGAGGCAACGGATACTTACTTTTCTTCACCCAACGAGCGACCCTTTGGGAACTTCTTACAATGCTATCCAAGCGGTTATTGCCGTCGGCTCGGGAATGTTTTTTGGGAAAGGTCTCGGACAGGCGACACAATCAGGATTGAGGTTTTTACCGGAGCGGCATACTGATTTTATGTTCGCTACATTTACCGAGAGCTTTGGATTCTTTGGAGGGATGCTTGTTTTTATTTGCTTCGGTCTGCTGTGTTATCGTATATATACGATTTTTTCCCGTACCGATGATGCATTCAGCAAGATCTTTTCGGCCGGAGCATTGATCCTGCTTCTTATGCATTTTTTCTTTAATGTGGGCATGAATATCGGCGTTGTACCCGTTGTCGGCGTTACGCTGCCTTTTTTGTCATACGGCGGAAATTCTCTTCTATCATTTTTTATATTATTGGGGATGCTCACCTCTATCAGCCACTCACTCAAAGGTAAGCGCGTATTGGAAATACGCTAGTTTTTTGGTATAATTAACCTCAACTTGATCCTCTCTATGAAATACGCAGTTATTAAAACAGGCGGCAAGCAGTATCGAGTCTCAGAAGGAGATGTTATCAGTGTTGAGCGACTCGTAAATGATGGTAAGAAGGATATTGTCTTCGCTGATGTTCTTCTGTATCACGCAGACGGAGACATTAAGGTCGGTACGCCATTCGTCAGCGGTATTATGGTTAAGGGTACAATCGTTGAGGAGAAAAAGGGTGAGAAGATCCGCGTTGCCAAATATAAGGCGAAAGTACGATACAGACGAGCTATGGGTCACCGACAACTTCTCAGCCTGGTAAAGATAGACTCAATTTTAGCTGATACGAAGCGGGTAGAAAAAAAGACGGCGCGAGCTGCATCGGAGAAAGAATCGAGCAGGAAACCTCGAGCGAGAAAAGTAGCTATTTAGGGGTTTGTTCTGAAGATCTGGGCTTGACATCTGTGAAAAGTTAGCGTAAGATAAAGAAAATTTTCACACCTATTTATGGCACATACAAAAGCACAAGGTTCGGTAAAAGGAAACAGAGATTCGATAGCAAAGCGTCTAGGCGTAAAGTTATTCGGCGGTCAAAAAGCTATTCCGGGCAATATTCTAGTCCGACAAAAAGGGACTAAATTTTTTGCAGGCAATGATGTTTCGATGGGAAAAGACTATACGCTGTATGCTCTAAAAGAGGGCACTGTGCAATTCAGAAATCTTCGGGGTAGAAAATACGTCGATATTTTACATGGATAATACGGATAAGCAAATCCACGAACTTGAGGTAAGTCAACTGCAATCAAATCCGCTTCAGCCAAGAGGTGTAATCTTGCAGGAATCCCTAACTGATCTTGTTGAGTCCATTAGAGAGCAAGGAATATTAGAACCTCTTGTTGTTGCAAGAACACCGGCCGGTTATCAGATTATTGCCGGTGAGCGTCGATGGAGGGCGGCTAAGATCCTGGGTCTTCAGAAGGTTCCGGTCGTTATTAAAGAGACAACTCCACAAGGCATGCTTGAGATGTCAATAGTTGAGAATGTCCAGCGTGAGAATCTTAACCCCATTGAAAAAGCGCTTGCCTATAAGCGGTTGATTGATGAATTTGGTCTTGGTACGAATGAGGTGGCAAAGCGGGTGGGTAAAAGCGCACCGACAATTTCAAATACTATACGACTTCTTTCTCTTCCGGATGCAATTAAGGATGCGTTGGTAGCGGGAGTCATAAGCGAAGGACACGTGCGGCCGCTTATAACCCTGGGTGATTCCAAGCTCATGCTTGAGCTATTCAAAAAGATCCTTCGGGATAATGCGACAGTCCGTCAGACAGAAGAAATGGCACGGAAAATAAAAGGTGAAGTGCAGAAGCGGGAACAACCTCATACAAGGCATCGGCTTTGGGTGCCAGAGCAAGATGAAATGGCAAAGCAAATCCAGCAAAAATATCATTTTGATGATGTAAAGATTTTCCAATCAAGCAAGGTGGCACGGATCATGATACTCATAAAAGGAGAGGCAAGCGAAACGACCGAAAAAATAAAGGATATCCACAAGGTTCTTCTAGGAGACTTGGAAGAAGAACCGGAAGCACCCGCAGAGCCCGTAGAGGCGCCGCAATCAGCATAAGTTGGGTACCCCCAAACCTTTCAAAAGGGATTTTCTACGAGGTGGAATTTGTTGAGGGGCCAGTAGACTAAGAATGATTTTCCTGTCACTGCGGTTTTTTTCAGGAAGCCCCACTCTCTTGAATCAGAACTTGCCGGACGATTGTCTCCGAACACAAGGTATTGTCCTTCCGGCACAATTGCCACTTCCCCATCCGTGAGAAATGAGCCGCCGTATGTTTTGACACTACTATTCAAATAGATACTTTCATCAAGTAGTTCACCATTGACGTAAACAGATCCGTCCCGCAGCTCAACAGTGTCGTCCGGTACGGCGATAACGCGCTTTATAAATTCTTTGTCAGGATCGGTCGGAGCACGAAAGACAATAACATCGCCTTTTTTCGGATCCTCAAAGCGAAGGCCGATGAGATTGGTGAGAATGTATTCTTTGTCGTGAAAGGTCGGGAACATGGATTGACCCGATACCTGAAAGGGGCGGAAGAGGAACATATAGATAACCAAAAAAACAGACGCTGCAAGAAGAATGGTCTGTAGCGTGTCAATAAAAAAAAGCCAGATTTTTTTCAAAATCTCGACAAACATATCCTACTATTATTTGTGATTTAGCCTCATTTGTCAATGAGAGTTATTTTTGCTAAGATGAAGCACGGCAAGCACGCATAGCTCAGCGGTAGAGCGCTGCATTCACATTGCAGAAGTCTCTGGTCCGAATCCAGATGCGTGCACAATTTTCTTGCTATAATCCTCAAATGGCTGTTACCCTGGAGACAATCGCGCATGTGAGGAGACTGCCCCGCATTTTGGGAAGACTGCGGACAGAAGTGGTTCCTGTTGCCGATATTACTCATGTTGATTCGGCAATCGATAAGGTTTTGGCCGAGGAAGGGCATACCCTTTCCAACAGACAGCAGTTCGTATTAGCAACTGGATTGCCTGTTTTTGAACGGGAAAAGCTAGCGCTTGAGGATGCTGTACAAAGAAATGCTATTGAGGGTACGAAAGAAAGATTACGCAGAAAGTTAAGAATCAAACCTGATGATATAGAAGAAGCGACAATTCATCCCACTTCTATAACATTTGCGCTTGGTTCGAGAGCGTTTTTAAGAGTATGGCGAAGAAAAAATGAATATTCCTCCGGACCATCCCCCCGCGGGTTCACAGGAGAACACTTAGTACTACCTCTCGTTCTCGGCCGTCGTTGTTTGCGTTATTCTTTGCGAGACGCAGGTATATCCGATGAGTCAACGGCTGCGCATGAATATGACCATGTGCTTAATCGCTACATTCATAATTTTCTTCTTGAGGGTGATCCTACGAAGACAGTACTTACAAAATCGGCAAAAGGTGCTTGGGCAGAGCAGGATACATCATCATTTCGGAAGGATCTTCAATACTTATCATTCCATCAGATGTATACGTACCTTGATGAGTTAACCGCTACATCCTCAAAAAGAGAAGGTGTAATAAACCAATTTGTAGGTTCTGATGCGGATTATTACGGACGAATTCATCAAGACTACATTGAGGCTCTTCGAAATGGTCTTCCCGATGCTGTTTCGCCACGGCTATCCTGGGAAAGGATGATTTGGGAGGAAGAAGCAACACTCAAGCATAGCATGCAATTCGTTGAGGATGAGTATAAGAAGCTGGTAGATGCAGGGGTACCGACTGAGGATTTAAAAAATATTATCAGAATATTGACACCTGATCTGGCGTATCTTATACGACTCTTTAATCCTGATAACAAAGACGCGAGCCCACGAGATGTTAATTGCTGGGCACGGGAGTATTTTAATGGGTGGATTCCAAAAACGTCGGCTGACAAAGTTGATGATTGGACTGCATTTTTTATTGCCACTTTTGGTCTTAAGAGGTCAGAATCTCTTTCGTCTGCTTACAGTGAATTTAGAGGACAAGTACTCGCTCGCAAGAGAGGTTTGATATGGCGTGAAAAGCCCAATCCACGAAGTAAACATGAGTATTTTGCCGGCAGAGCGTTTGATATAAACGATATTGAGGAAATTGTCATAGCTGTCAAACGGGCTGTCTCGGAGAAAGTGGCGAGCTCAAGCGGACACTATGATGAATACCTTGATCAACAGCCATTAACGCCCGATGAGAAAAAAAGAGTAAAAAGACGAATAGTCAAACGAACGCTCAATTTCCATGAATTGTTTTTCAAATTTGTTAATGCATACGACTTTGAAATGATTGGCACCTGGAACATAAAAGATTATAGAGAATTTCATGATAACAAGGAAATAGCTTCCTTATACACAAAGGTTATAAAAGAGGATCAGATTGCTCTCGCCCGAAGAAGTCTTGAGCTAGATGATGCTGCAGCAGAAATGATAGAAAAGTATACAGCAGGTGAGGAGATTGATCTTGATAACTACTTTGTTCCTGGTTTTCGAAGAAGTAATGGAAAGTACGAAAGACTCATTGATTTGCTTCTGAGTGATACCTATGCAACCACCGATGGCGCCTCCCCTATTGATGATGAGCTAGTTGTATTTTTCCGTAACCATTTCTTATCGAATATGACCCTGGCACGCTTTGAAGGAAAAGATGTTGAGTGGGATGAGGTGCCACATAAGGTTGCCTCAGCGCTGATTCGTATCTTATTGTGGGCAAAACAGAACGGTATTGCTGACGGGAGAATATTTAAAATTGAAGAATATCTCTCAAAAATGTGTGGGCAAAATAATTTTCCGGGAGAATACAAACCGCTTATTGAGTCTGCGTCTCTTTTGACTGAAGCAC
>CAZTFV010000039.1:9916-11336 GCA_964613075.1 uncultured Gammaproteobacteria bacterium
GGGTGTGAGGCTGTTTCACCCGGGTGGTGAAAGCGACCAAGTTAGAGTTAGGGTAAGTATTCGCAGGCGAGGCCGTTGCCGTCTTTGTCCAGCCCGTGTGGGTCTTTGTCCGGGCCGCCGTTGAGCTCAAAGAAATTCTGTGCTTCTTTCTGATTTTTGAAATCCGTACAGTTGCGGTCTCGCAGGTCATCTTTTGATCCGATTTTTGAGTCAATGAAGCTCCGTAGAGGTACGCTCTGCTTGTAATATTCATCTGCGATAAAGAGAAGGATGAAGATAGTGCCTGTGATAACCAGTAGCTTGCTTGAGTTTTTCTTTTTGGATTTCTTTACTTTTTTCGGCATAATTAGTAATGTTTGGGCGGTTAGGAATTTTACAGAGAACTAATCAGTGTATTGATATTGTGTATCAGTATCTGGTACGCCGTCTCATGCACACCGTTGTTGCGCAGTGAGGAGAGCAATGACTTCAGTGCGTTGAGTTTTATTTTTGCCTGCAGGTTTTTGCCTTTTTGGGCATCTTTTTGTGCATTCTTCAGAAGATTGGTAAGGGACTTCACCAGAGAATGTTTTATGTAGCCTAGGTTACTTAGAGAATTTAGGTCACTTAAGGTGCTTTCAAAGGTTACAACCTGTTGTGTTGTTGAACCAGCGGAGTTATCTTTCTCAAAAGTTATATTTATACTGTCGGGAGCATTGTTTCCCGTAGCTCCATTTATCGTACCCATTTTTACGTTCCCTTGGTCGTCATAGAGATAGCTGTTAAGACTATATGATTTATCGACCGGAGATGAGATAACGAGTTGATACGAGCCGCTTGGCGGCTTTTGCAGGTAGAGGATTTTTATCGGTGGGCCGTTTGTCAGAATTCCGGTCAGGGGATCAACGATGGGTTGCTGGATGTACGAACTCCCGACTTGATTCCCATTTATATCTTTTAATTGAGCATCCGTATCCTCAGGTAGGACGAGCATGATATAGGAAAGGTCGGTACTTGATGGAACGAAGCGTCCCAATTTAAGAAATGTATTTCCATACCCATCATTAAGCGTTGCCCGCGCGTAGTATGGATCATTTATATCAAATGTATCTCCATTGATTCCTTTGGCAACAACAAAATGACCCGGTTCTTCAAGAATGCCGGGTATATTATTCTGTAAGTCTGTGGTCAGTTGGGTTTTATCTTCGTTTTCGATTCGGTTATATTCCAAGGCATCAAAAAGAAAGCTGGGATTATTCCCGCTTTGCTTGGCAAGCTTGGAAAGCCTTGAAACAGCGAGCCAATTTAGGTACCCATTGCCGACGTAGCCGTCAGGTTGCCCCTCTAGCCAGGCATTCAGTGTGCCAGGGTCAAGACCTGTATTATCGGGAAGCCTGTTGATACCGTGATATTGCAAAACCATAGCGGCTGAGGTCATCGC
>CAZTFV010000040.1:0-11306 GCA_964613075.1 uncultured Gammaproteobacteria bacterium
ATTTTGAAGCTTTTCTACTTGACACAAACACAAAGCGCATGGTAGGGTATAAGTACCCGCTTCGTATGCATATACAAAAAGAATTATTGCAACATCTCTTTTCCCAAAAATACTTCATCTTTTTTTTTGGAATTTGCGCTTTTTTCCTAAGCCTTCCTTCTTTGGCACATGCGAGTCATTCATGGGGAGATTATCACTGGGCGCGAACCAATAATCCCTTTGCCCTAAAGCTTGGTGATAATGTGTCTTCTGTCTGGGACTCATATCTTGGGACGACTGCTTTTGATTGGGATCAGTCATCAGTGCTAAATGCATCAATCGTAAGCGGGGGGACAATGAGCCGTCGTTGTCGGCCAACCGCTGGACGAGATGAGGTATGTAACTATAAGTATGGTAACAATGGTTGGTTGGGTATTGCACAGATTTGGATCAGTGGCAGTCATATTACTCAGGGAACAGTAAAAGTGAATGATACCTACTTCAATACCACAAAGTACAATACGCCTGCTTGGAAAAATCTCGTGATGTGTCAGGAAGTTGGCCATACGCTTGGGCTTGACCATCAGGATGAAAATTTTAACAATGGTGATCTTGGAACATGCATGGATTACTCAAACGATCCAACTCTCAATCAGCATCCGAATCAGCATGATTATGATCAGCTTGAAGAGATCTATTTTCACCTTGATAGCATGACTTCTGTTGGTCAAAAACCAAGGAAATCTGCAAACGGCGATTACCATGACCGTAGCGAATGGGGACAAGAGCTAAAAAACAACGGAAAAGTTGCGCTTTATGTGCGCGATCTTGGTGCTGGCGTGAGACTGTTTACTCATGTCATCTGGGCACTAGATTATGATCCTCAAATTAAACCTATAACTATACCGACAATAGAAATTCCTCGCGTGACCATTCCTTCAAGCGTAGACAACTTGCAGTAAAATACACTCCAGGCTGTTTTACGATAAGACTTCAGAGATGAGGAGGTTGTCCAGGACGCCGTGGATACACAGATTTGCTTTTGGAAAGGCAAGTGTCCTGCCTGTCTCTCTGATTAGTTTTCTTACTTCGTTGACCGATGGAACTTTGTGGGTTGAAACATATGCTGCGTGCTTTCCTTTTGCACCAAAAAGCGTGTAGATTGGATTATCGGGGATGCTTTCGGGGTAAACGTCCAGCTTTTTTAGTTCCTGTCCAAACTTGACTCTTTCCCGTTCTGTTTTTTTTGCTTCGTCATCGTGGAACTTCTCCCATTTTTTATACTTTTCCTCAGATAGGTGCATCGTATGGAAGCAAATCGTTGCGCCGCAGTCACACAAATGAGTGCAGGGCTTGCAATATTTATCAAGTGGACTTAAGAGGTAATGTATAGTTAATTCCTCATTTTTGAAAATGTGTCGAATCGCAAAGTATAGCGTGTGTCCTTTGTAGGTGTACATCCAGCAATTGGGAGTACAGGAGTGATTAAAAAGATGAATACCTGGTTGATTTAATTTAGGGAAGACTGATGCGCGATCATGGTAATACATTGAGTAGAAATGCTCACCGCTGTCATAGGTATCTTCCTCCTCAGGTCTTATTATTTTCCCCAGATAATCACCGATGATAACGCCAGCCTCAATGTCTTTTCTGGCAAAAATTCCCCTGCCTTTTCCTTCAGAATTTCGTATTTCCCAATAATCTTTTGGCAAAAGCATCATAGAACTATAGTAGCAGTATTGTAGCAGATGGAATATGTCCTATAGCGCTATTGACTTTCGCTTGTTTCTCTGTTACAATACAATACGTGATAGCAGATTGAAGCAATACATCTGCTTAATTTTGAACCTATTTGAGTAGTTTAAGATAAAGATACCTCACTTATTCCCTTTTTACGTATCTTTTCTCCTCATTCATACTAGAACTTCTTATTTAAGCAGCTTTATTTCTTGAATCGATACCCTGTGGAGGTTTTATGTACAATTCATCTCGTTATACTCCCCGGAATCAGCGCCGGAGGACGTTTCATCCAAAAAGACAGCAAAGAAAAGTAAATCAAGCAATTGACGTGTCTTGCCTTGTGAAAAAAGCCGAAACACAAGTAAGCGCCGTATACGTGCCAACGCATCAATTTGCAGATTTTTCACTCCACGAGAAGCTGCATCAGGCCATAGCGAAGCGTGGGTATGTGAGCCCAACTCCTATTCAGGATCAAGCCATTCCCCCTCTTTTATCAGGCCGCGATGTCGTCGGGATTGCCAATACGGGCACCGGCAAGACAGCAGCATTCATTATCCCGCTTATTCAAAAAGTACTAACAGACAGGGCACAAAAAGCACTCATTATCGCGCCGACTCGTGAGCTTGCCGTGCAGATTGAAGAAGAGTTGCGCGCATTTACGAGCGGATTGCATCTTTTTTCAGTGCTTTGTATTGGGGGTGTGAGTATCCGGCCACAAATACGCCTGCTAGAGCGGCAGCCAAATTTTGTTATCGGTACACCGGGGAGACTGAAGGATCTTGAGCAGCAGCGAAAACTTTTCCTTGGTGACTATAAAAATATTGTTTTGGATGAGGTTGACCGCATGCTCGATATGGGTTTTATCCACGATATCCGCTACATCATCAGCCGATTATCAACGCTTCGGCAATCGCTTTTTTTCTCCGCAACACTCCCGCAGAGCGTCAAAGGGATTATGGAGAGTTTTCTCACAAATCCGGTCACAGTCAGCGTCAAAACGCGTGAAACTCCGGCAAATGTCGATCAAGATATCATCAAAACAAAAGGCAAAGCCAAGATTGAAGTATTGCATGATTTACTGTTGCAGGAAGGGTTTGACAAAGTACTTGTTTTTGGTAGGACGAAATGGGGGATGGAAAAACTGGCAAAGAATTTGGCGATGCGCGGATTTACCGTCGCTGCAATCCATGGGAATAAGAATCAAAATCAACGCCAGCGGGCAATAACGCAGTTTAAAGCAAGCGAAGTACAGGTACTCTTGGCAACGGATATTGCATCGCGGGGACTTGATATTCCCAATGTAACGCATGTTATTAACTATGATCTTCCGGAATCGTATGAAGACTACGTCCATCGAATCGGAAGAACAGGCAGAGCAGAGCAGGCGGGAAAAGCCTTAACATTTATCGACGGACACAATTATTAAATAACCTTCTCAATTCTTCCTTTGCCAGCTCAAGAATTTTCTTTCTTTCAGGTTTTAGATTTTTTCCTGCGCGGTTGATATAAAAATTGAGCATTGACATTGCGGACTGAAAAGGAGCTGCTTTTCGCCTTTCACTCGTCTCTGCAGAATGCTTGAGACTTTCTGCTATCTTTCTGGGATCATTCCAGGTAAATACGCCTTCCTCAAGATCCAATGCGTTACTTTCTTTTGTTACTTTTCCCGACCATTTCTTCACAGTCATGCCTATATTTTACTATACAGATCTCGTTGTTGACACCTCTCATAGATTGTGGAACACTGGATAAAGAGCCCGTCTGGTTTTGGGCAAGAAGGTGGTGATTCAGAATGGATAAGAAAATGAAAGAGTGCTTTGCGCCTCATACGTTGATGCATAGTCTTTTTGGTTTGGGACTTGGCATATTGTTAGTCAGTCTTTTCCCGTCCCTGGCTCTTTTGTGGTTGGGTCTTGTGCTCATGGTTGTTGCGATAGCATTGGATTACATGCGAAAATAACCACAGACGCGTATGATTCGAAAAGTGAAAGAAGGATACCGCGTGGTAGCCGAAACAAGATTTATACGGCATAATTTGGTATAATAGAGAAACCGCGAGGAGCGGTTTTTCGTATACCCTGAAAATTTTTTAAACAGCATACGACCCTCCATAAGTGCTCTTCGAGTCCCGCAGAGCGGGATCGAGAAGGAAACGAAGGAGGGTTATTTTATCTATGAACACTATCAGAAATGTTGCTATTATCGCACACGTTGATCATGGAAAAACAACGCTCGTTGACGCGCTTTTGAAACAGTCCAAGACGAAGCTGCAGAAGAATGCTGCAAGCGAGCTTATCATGGACAGCAACGAGCTTGAGCAAGAGCGGGGAATTACTATTTTTTCAAAAAACGCATCGGTTGTCTGGAACCCTTCGACAGGATCCCTTCGAGAAAACTCAGGGCGAGCAGGGCAAGCGACGAAAATAAACATTATCGACACACCGGGTCATGCGGATTTTGGTGGAGAAGTCGAGCGCGTACTCACGATGGCAGACGGGTGCTTACTTTTGATCGACGCAAAAGAAGGGCCGATGCCACAGACGCGCTTTGTTCTCAAAAAAGCACTCGAGATGAAGCATAAGATTATTGTTGTTGTGAATAAGATTGATAAACCCGATGTCAGAATCCATTATGTGCTGGATAAAACGCTTGATTTATTTTTGGAGCTTGGCGCAGACGATAATACCGCTGATTTCCCAATCGTTTATGCCTCTGCCAAGAACGGGAAAGCGGGACTTTCTGAAAACCTGGCGGAAATGACTGACATTTCGCCGATATTTGAGGCAATTCAGACGCATGTTCCAGAGCCAAAAGGGAGTGTTTCTGAACCTTTACAGGTACTCATAACAACGCTTGCAAGCGATCTGCATAAAGGAAGAATCGCTATTGGTCGCGTGGTCAATGGTTCTGCAAAGCAGAATCAAGAGGTGATGCATATTGATCGTGAAGGAGTAGGAAAAAAATATCGCTTGACGTCTCTTATGACATTTGAGGGACTTGAGCGGGTGGATACGCAGGAAGTACTCGCGGGAGATATTGTCGCGCTTTCAGGCATTCCTGATATCAATATCGGAGAGACGATTGCGGATGTGAGTATGCCCATGCCTTTGCCTCTTTTGGCAATTGAGGAGCCGACGATAAAAATGACGTTTATGGTCAATAATTCTCCATTTGCCGGGCAAGAGGGAGAATTTAAAACTTCCCGGCAGATACGGGAGCGGTTAATGAAAGAATTGGAAACGGACATGGCCTTGCGAGTCGTTGATGATTCTTCGACCGGCGGGTGGGAGGTATCAGGAAGAGGCGAGTTGCATCTGGCGATTCTTATTGAGCGGTTACGAAGAGAAGGTTATGAATTTCAGGTTTCGCGTCCGCAGGTGATTGATAAAGTAACGCCTGAGGGTATTTTGACGCCGTATGAGGAGGTATTTATAGAAGTGCCTGAGGAATTTTCGGGTATTGTGATGCAAAAACTGGGAGCCAGGCGAGGGGAGCTTAAAGATATGACGACTGAGAATGGCATCGTGTATATGGAGTTTGTTATTTCCACTCGGGGACTCTTTGGGTATCGGAGCGAATTCGTTACCGGTACGAGGGGGCTTGGTATTATCAATACGTCTTTTTACAAATATGATGTCAATAACGGGTATTCTCATGAGCGCGAGCAGGGGTCACTCGTTGCGCATGAGAGCGGTGTCACCAATCTCTATGGACTGACCAATGTGCAGGAAAGAGGGACGCTGTTTGTCGGTCCCGGAGCCCCGGTGTATAAAGGACAAGTTGTCGGGCAGAATGCCAGAAATGATGATATGCGCGTTAACGTGTGTAAAACAAAGCAGTTAACTAACACGCGATCAAAAGGAGAGGGTGTGTCTGAGCATTTCAAAACGCCCCGTGTCATGGGGCTTGAGGATGCTTTGGAATATATAGCAGATGATGAGTTGGTCGAAGTAACGCCAAAAAGTATACGGATCAGAAAACGGATACTGGATGAAGTTGAAGAACGCCGCAAACGCGCGCAAGGGATTCAGTAAACAGTTACGATCTTAGGATCCCTCTTGCTTCTCTCAAAAAAATTTTCTATGCTTGAAAGGTAGAGCATAGAGCAACGACTGCCTATGAAATTGGTTGGCGTACTATTTGGTTTTTTTCTCTTCGCACTATGATTCGCAAGGTAAAAGCAGGCTACCGCGTGGTCGCCGAAAGCGGGCGGAATATGGGAACGTATCCGACGCGCGAACAAGCTCAAAAGCGCCTCCGTCAAATTGAAATGTTCAAGCACTTGCGAAAGCGAAGCTAATAAAGCTGCCATTATTTCTAGGTAAATATATGCGTTGCTATTTCTTCATCTGATCTTCCTTGTGCATTGGACAAAACAATGTTCCTAGCAATGGTGTAGACACTTTGCGTAAATTGCGGGCCACTTTTGGGTAAAGCTTCTTTCCCGTAATGAAGAATATCCGGTAGCTTTTGTCTAACCTCTTCAAGCTGTCCATGTTTAAACCACTCTGCCAATGTCCGGTTCCATGCATTTGAGCTAAAGGTAAGAAGGTCAAAGAGGTCATACTCAGTCGTTTGAGGAGCTGGCGGGATATCCCTAAACCCCTCCGCACGAAGGAAATGCTCAACCCCTTGCATCATCTCAGCGCCCGCAACACTTGCGGTATCTATGTCAAGTGACTGAGGGGGAAACTTTACTATTGGAAGTATCTTAGTGAGGAGAGGGAAGTCTTTCTTCTGGAACCATGGTACAGCATGTTCGGGACTATATCCGTCGCTGTAGGCTCGCATGACGTGTATGAAGTCATTGATCTTCTGTTCAACCGTCACTTCGATATCCCCCTCTCCAAAAAAAGCGAATAAACTATCATCTGGTCTATATTGTGGCTCCAGCAGCTTAGTATAGATTCTATAAATCTCAACGCGGAGCTGATCTTGTGGATGTTCAATGTGGGCAAATACCTGAGCAACATCGTGGATTTTTAGCCCTACTTCTTTGACTAACTCTTGTCCTCTTCGCTCGATGTATTTATCGAACTTTCCCTGCAATCTTTCTGAAAACAATCCGATGACCTGCGAGACGTCATGAAGCCATGGCTTGATTACTTTTATATCTGCATCGGTTGGAAGGGAAAGAGGGAATTCAGGATCCGCGGCATTTGCAACCACACTAGCAACCATCGGTATTCCCCTGTAGGCTGCTTCGGGTGGTTCTAAGCTTGCAATGTCTATGTCTGTTACTCGCTTTTTCTTGGTTCTATTAACGGCCATACCTAGGTTTGTCAATGCATCCCAGTTCACTGGTAATTCTCGACGAATATTGATAGCGTCTAGTGGGATATTATGCGCCGGTGGTTCTCCAGTATTTTGTAAGTCATGCAATGTACGCCTGATATACGCTTGTTCTGCAGAGGTCGGATCGGCATCTTGTGGTGTATCACCGGGTATAGTTTGAGGAGTATTGACTTCAGGGGGAGTGAAGAACTCTTTAAACCGTCGCCACCTGCTCGGTTTTTGGCCAAATCTGTCAGGATCTGAAGGGCTATGTAGCTTGCTCTCAGACATATGCACACTCTATAATATACAAGCTATTTTCGCAAGTTATAGGTTTTACTTGCAACTTGGCCAGGCGTTTTCTTGTCCGCGGGAGAGCATAAATGCGGCGCTTCGTATTGATTCTTCAGCATTTTTCCGAAGCTCTTGATCTGTCGATAATCCCATACTTGATCGGACAGTGGTCCATGCACCCTCAGAAAATTGGAACATCCCGACATAGAGATTGTTAAAATTTGCCTGTGTATTAAAGCCTGATTCACAAGCGGCGATGCGCTTGAGTAATTCCTTATCAACATGGTACTCATCGGCGTATTTGGTAAAGAGTGATTCAAGATCTGTTGGTGATGCGTCAGTTGGCTCTGGAGTTGGTGTGGGTGTTTCCGTTGGAGTCGGTGTTGGCGTGGGTGTTGGTTCTTCAGTTGGTATGGTAGTCGGTGTTGGAGAAGTGCTTGTTGTTTCACTTAATACTTCTTGCTTTTGTTCGAGCGGCTTTTGAGCGACCTGAGGCGGTGACTGTTGTGTCCAAAAGTAAGTTTGGACAGTAATTGCCGGGATGCCTGATAGTGCTGTGAGAGAGAATGTGATTATCTCTATGAGCATTCTCCCCATCCTAGCATATTTGTCAAAAAATTGCAGAGGATAAGAATTCGTTTATTTGCGCAGCAGAGTAAACTGGGCTATTAATCGATATTTTTTGAAAAGAGTGGAGAATTTATTCATATCTCCTAACATAGCAAGAAAATTCTAGCACAGGATCTGTCAGATTTTCTAACAGATTTGTCATGGCCTTTTCACAAATGCTGTGTAATAGTTTTCTTGAGATAAATTCGTATGGAAACTCTGATGAAAACAAAATTCTTTCTCATCCCGCTTATTCTTCTTTCTTTCGTAATGCTCTTACTCTCTGCATTTCGTTCTCAAGCACAAGCGGCAATCCTTGATGATTTAGTAAATGGAGTTAAAAATCTATTTACTAAAGAGGAAGACAAGAACGTAAAAAATAAAGAATTTACCATCGACTCACAAATAGAACTCGTACCTGAGGGTGACGAAGATAAGGATGGAGAGATTGATGCCGGTGATATTATTCGTTTTACTTATACTCTTAGAAACACGACAGATCAAAAATATTCATTCGCAACATTAAAAACAAACATTGATCGTAAACTAATAAATCACATACACAATATTCGTGGATCAACAGGCATTTTAGAGACAGATAGTACTGTTAGTATTCCTAATTTTAGAATCGGTTCTAACGAACAACGTGTAATTAGTTTTGATGCAATAATAAATTATTACCAGGAAGATAAAGCAATAGCTACAGAGCCAGAATTTGTTAGTTTTGAAAAAAAGTCTCTTGCAAAATCTGTTAGAAAAGAAGTTAAAGCAAAAAAATTGAACGCTGAGGAAGTCTATAAGCGAGGATTCTAAATAGGTAAAAATCAATCATTATGAGACGACCGTTATTAAAAAGAAAAATCTTTAGCAAGCTTGCTGCAATTTTACTATTGTTTACCTTTACACTGAATACTTTTGTTCCACTACTGCAAACTCCTTTCAGTCCTTCGTATGCTTATGCAGAAGGCAATGCATGTTTAGCCTCGTCAAGTGTTACAAATAAACCCCAAGGTAAAAGAGTTAAACACACTCCCCGTGTTGGTGGCGTAGCACTTGATATGGCCGCGAAATTCTTAGCCGATATGACGGATGTGACTGGCGCTTACTATGATCCAACACTTGATCGAATTGTCTTTGTGGGAAAGAAAAATACAACTGCTCCTCAATTTGATAAAGATGACATGGCAGTAGCGATCAAGGCAGTCATATTTAGAAATGAAATTCCTGCTGTAAGTATTGACAAGATTCCTGATACTCCACCAGATCATCCATACAGAAAAGTTACATATTATGGTGGGATCGAAGACACAAAATTCGGAAAAATATTATTTGATGCTGATTATAAATTGAAACAATATTCCCATGGTCGTGATGAGAATAATAATCCAATAGCATCTTCGGTTCCCACTTATAAATCCTTCATACAGCGGTTTATAGATTATGGTCCTGACCCAAATATATCGGGAAACAACAGTAGATTTATCATCAAGCCACAAATAATGACTCTTAAAAAAGATGATGCTGCAAACTCTTTCGTTTTTGATCAGGCTAAGATGTACTTAGAGATTCAGCATATTAATCCAAACAATGATCCGGCATGGAATCAGGCTGCAAATGATTATGGCAATGAAATGACTACAAACTATGACTTATATGGACAAGAAACTCCTGCGTGGGCACAGGCAAAACAGTTGGGGAAGATTGTTGCAGTTATTAAGTGGATCGATGATAGTGGAATTAGTACTGATTTTAATTTTGCTAGGGATTATGCGTCAAAATTCGTTGCAACACCGCGTCAGGTAAATACATTTGTAACACCAATAAGCGAAACTCGTACTTTATATGGAGAAGCAGACTATAATACTCCCAACACGTACAATCCAGATTCGGGTACTTCATCAAGTTTAAAGAATTCTGCTTAAGCTGTCCCAACTACAAAAGAAGATGTCCACTGGACATTTACGAATAACAGTCAACAATATGAAGCGGTTGCTGTCACAGCAGATGCGTTCCGCAGTCTTGGTTCTTATAACACATCCGAAGTAGATATGTCCTTCCCAACGGCAGGTGATCTTACGCTTGGATTCCAGAGAGTTTATTCATCATTCTCCGGTGGTCAGTACGGTGTTGGTCGAGGCTGGAATATTTATCCAGCTGCATTATACGATAACATGCCAGGTAATCCTCCTGTTACATTTGTATGTGCAAACGGTACTTATCCAAAATCGTTAGCTCTAGTAACTCAGTCGGGCGGTTTTGAATCCTTTACGATTAATGACTGTAATGTAGGCTATGTGCAGGATGACGGAGCATATAATTCCCAGATGATCAGAAATGATGATGGAACGTTTACCGCCCGGCTTACTAATCAAACGGAGTATAATTTTACCTCCAATTACAAGCTGACCAGTATAAAGGATAAAAATGGAAATACCATCACTTACAATTATAACGCAGACGGAAGATTAACTGGCATTGCTGACAGCAAGGGTCATCAGATCACAGTAAATTATGGTACATTCAGCGGTCAAACTCTCATCTCTTCCATCTATGATTGGTCAGGCAGAACAATAAACTATACATATGATGATCAAGGCAATTTGTTAACAGTAAAAGATCCAAATAACAATATTACAACCTATGGATATGATGCGAATTTCAAATTAATTACTGTTACAGATCGCAATAATCAACTCTCTGTGACCAATACCTATACAGATGAAGCCAAACTAGCGACACAGAAAAATACAGCGAATATTACGAACACCTATACCTATGATAAGGTTAATAGAAAAATTACAGTAGCTGATAATCAACTTCCAAGTAGGACACAAAAAACCTCATATGACAGTAAAGCCAGAATCCTTGAGCAAACTGATCCTCTCTTAAGCAAAATGACGTTTACCTATGGAACAGAATATGCTCCGCTGACAATCAAAGATAAGAATAGTAATACAATAACAAATACCTATGATACCAATGGAAACACAACCTCTATTACGTATCCAGATACTAAAAAAGTAACCTTTCAATACGATACCAAGAATAGATTGACAAAGATAACTGATGAAAGATATGGTCTGCCAGGTAAGGACACAACAAATACGTATGATGGGACAGGAAACCTGATACAAACGAACGAAGCAGGACAAATAACAGGGTACACCTATGACGCAACAGGTGAAATACTGACTTTCACAGATCCACTTACGAGGAAAACAACCTGGACAAGAGATAGTTTTGGAAATCCACTCACTGAAGTTGATGCAACGAATTTCACAACGACATTTGTATACGATATTGTTGGGAGATTAACAAAGAAAACAGACCCTGATGCAAAAGTTCTCTCATACACCTATGACAATAACGGCAATCTTCTCACTCAGACAGATGCAGTTGGTACAACAACG
>CAZTFV010000041.1:0-10500 GCA_964613075.1 uncultured Gammaproteobacteria bacterium
GCTTTATGCTCCATGCAGCTCAGGGAGATTTTCCGCGAATCGTAGTTGCGCCCGGCGATCCGCTTGAGGCATTTACTCAGACCATGCATGCTTTGAATTTGGCCGAGAAATATCAGCTGCCTGTTATAGTGCTTGTCGATAAGTACCTGATGGAAGGGCATATGGCACTTGATAGAGAGCAGTTCAAGGTGCAAAGTGAAAAGTTCAAAGTAGAGCGGGGGAAGATATTGAGCGATCAAGAAGCAGCTTCGCAGCAGGATTACAAACGCTATTTATTGACCGATGACGGGATTTCCCCGCGAAGTTTGCCTGGGCAGCAGGGAGGAATCGGACTCTCAGGATCGGATGAGCATGACGAGCACGGATTATACAATGAGGAGCCCGATATGAGGACAAAGATGATGGACAAGCGGTTTAAAAAGCTTGATACAGCTATTGCCGCAAATGAATTTCCACAGTCTGAGTTATATACCCCGACAGGGCTCAGTACAAGTGGAGAACAGACCGCTCCATTGACCATTGTTTCATGTGGGTCAACAAAAATGCCGATTCTTGATGCAATGCGACAGCTAAAAGATGACGGAGTAGCAGTTAATTTTATAAAAGTATCATATATCAATCCATTCCCAAGTGATGCCTTTGCAGCGATGATAAAAAACACGCAGAAAACACTCGTCGTTGAGAACAACAGGCAAGGGCAATTCGAAGGAATTATTCGAGAGCATACGGGCATAACATTTTCAGATCATTTACGAAAATACGACGGCAGGCCATTTTATCCTGAAGAAATTATCGAAAAAGTGAAACGGGTTCTCTGATACAAGGATACTCCTTGTATCAAGGAGTATCCTTCTTGTAAACAACTTATGACAACATTAAAAGATTTAGAAATAACATACGACAAGCCAAATTGGTGCGCGGGGTGCGGCGATTTTTCTATCTGGATTTCACTCAAAAACGCCATTGTCCAACTCGGGCTTAACCCCTGGGAGATAGTACTGGTTTCAGGTATTGGCTGCTCAAGTAAGCTTCCTTACTGGGTCAAAACATACGGATTCAACGGCCTGCATGGCCGCCCGATGCCGCCAGCTGAAGCAATTCGTCTTGCTAATCACGGTTTAACTGTCATCGTCATCGGCGGAGACGGTGATCAATTCGGAGAGGGAGGCAACCATCTTATCCATGCGGCGCGAAGGAATGTGAATCTGACCCTTCTTGTTCACAACAATCAGATTTACGGACTGACAACAGGTCAATTCTCGCCAACGACTGAGATAGGCCAGAAGAACAAAGCATCACCTGTGCCAATTATTGAGGCGCCTGTGAATCCTATCGCACTCGCTCTGGCAACAGGAGCAACGTTTGTCGCTCGGGGATTTGCAGGAGATACCAAGCAAGAAACAGACCTTCTTGTCGCTGCTATCAGACATAAAGGTTTTTCTATTGTTGATTCTATGCAGCCATGTGTAACATTTAACCACCACAATACTTTTTCCTGGTTTTATGAAAGAGTGTATAAGCTTGAGACAACAGGCCATGACCCGAAAAACAAAGCACTTGCCTACGAGCGGGCTGAAGAATGGCCACTTAAGCGTCTAGTCATGACAGGTGAAAAAGAAAAAGTCGCAACAGGAATTTTTTACATTGAAGAAAGACCAACATGGGAAGATGGAACGCCACAAATTGCTCAGTCTCCCCTAGTCAAGCAACCAATCGATAACATCGACATCAATCCCCTGCTTGATGAGTTGATGTAGGCAAATATCAACTCGAATCCCATATAAAAATCCTAATTTCTAATATCTAATTTCTAAACAAATTCCAATTTCAAAATCCAAAAAAAGCTTTGAATATTTGAATTTAATTAGAGCTTGGGGTTTAGGATTTAGAGTTTCTTATCAGGGCAGAGATTGCCGAGGGGGCAGTCGTCGCATTTGTGCGGGCGGCTGGGACAATACTCGCGGCCGAAAAGGATGAGCATATGGGCAAAGTCAATCCACTTATCTTTTGGAACGATTTTCATGAGATCTTGCTCGATCTTGACTGGATCTTTTTCTGTCGTGAGCCCAAGCTTATTTGACAATCGCATGACATGGGTATCAACCACAATGCCCTCTGCTTTATGGAAAGCGTTTCCTAGCACCACATTGGCTGTTTTTCTGGCAACACCCGGTAATGCATCCAGTTCTTCCATTCTGTCCGGTACTTTCCCGCCGTGCTTTTCTACAATCATTTGTGCTGCGGCTTTGATGGATTTGGCTTTGTTGTAATGAAAGTTGACTCTTTTAACCATGCTGTCGATTTCTTCAACCGACGCATCGGCATAGTCTTTGGCGGTTTTGTATTGTTTAAATAAATCGGGCGTGACAAGGTTGACTAGTTTGTCGGTCGCCTGCGCAGAGAGGATTGTGGCGACGAGAAGCTCAAGCGGAGTTGTGAAATTGAGCGCGGTTTTCGGGTGCGGATAGACCTTAGATAGTCTTTTTATGATAAGTTTGACTTTCTCTTCTTTAGTCATGGTTTGGTTGATTATAGCAGAAGAGACGAAAAACCCTACTTAAGAAGCAGGGTTTTTTCGAGTTGTTTCTTGAGTATTCGCTATGAATGCTCAAGAAGAGAATTTCGAGCATTAATGCTTCGACTCCGGCCAGCTGAGCTGGCCTTCGCTCAGCACTAGGCAGCTCCAATCTTGTACATTCCTGTACCACAGACCGGACACTTACCCTTCAATGCTGGTTTACCATTTTTCATGGTTACTTTTTGCGCATTTGGGTCATCTCTTTTTGCTCGACATTTTACACAGTACATTGTTGCCATGTAATATCACCCCCTCTCACCCTCCGAAGCTTTCTTGGCCAACGTAGCTTTAGCGAAGTTGGCAGCGAAGGAGGGCTTCGCCTATTAAAAATTATTTATTATAAGCTTTTCAAACCGAATGCTAATCCGAGTTCAATGATGATAATTGATCCTGTGACAATAGCGGTTTTAAGCAAATCCTTGGAGAGGTATGAGTAGGTAGGAAGAACAGTTGTTTGGACCCGCTGATAAGGACTGTCCTTTGTTGCAGTAGTAAATGTGAACTGATATCGATTCGATGTCGCTACCTGAGCCTCAGCTTCTGGTTCTATAGGTGGCTTTATGTCGGAGGAAAGGCTCATTTGGTGTCGAAGGTCGGCAAGCATTTTTTGTCTTCGAGTTTTCCTTTTTCTTGACATGTATTATAGCCTCAATGTAGCCTAGATTACACTATTGACAGCGTGCGTGTCAAGAGGCTAATATGCGTATATGAACTTTGGTGCTCAGCTCCCTTTTATACTTATAGGACTGGTTTGGTTATCCGGTCTTTCCTACCTATACTGGAAACTTCTGTCGCGATATACACTGTTGACACATGGCGCTGAGAAGAAAACATTGCCTTCTGTTCTGGAAAGCATGGCCGAGGATATCAGCTCTTCAAAAAAGCACATCGATATATTGCTTCAAAGATGTGATAAAATGGAAGAGAACGAATTACTGCATATCCAGAAAATCGGTTTGGTACGATTTAACCCGTTTAAAGATACGGGAGGGGATCAAAGCTTTATTATCGCTTTGGTCAACGCCAAGGATACGGGTGTAGTGATTTCAGGACTCTATTCGCGGTCGGGGACCCGCTGGTATGCAAAGCGGGTCGTGCAAGGCAAGGGACTGGATCATGATTTGTCGGATGAGGAGAAAAAGGCTCTCAGTCTGGCAAAGGCAACATAAGCCTTATGAGAAATAAAAATGTTGTAATTATTGTTTTAGCTATTTTGGTTTATGTAATTTCCGCGGGGATTTCTTATTCTGTTTTTTCCGGCAGCACCCCACTGACGCCTGCCCCTCAAGTGCCCACTGTTGAAGAGTCGGCAAAAAATAATGATTATGAGGCGATTTCTTTTGACCAGAGCCTTCCTAAAACAGAAGCTTGTCCTCTAAATGGAGTTAAATATTCTAAGCAGCAGAAAAAATGGTGGGAGGGGCATCGTCCCATGGGAATAATGATAGAAAACCATACCGATGCGCGTCCGCAATCAGGTCTTTCTTTTGCCGATGCTATATATGAGGCAGTAGCAGAGGGTGGTATTACCCGATTTTTGGCAGTATTTTATTGCCAAGATTCAGGAATCGTCGGTCCGGTTCGATCGGCAAGAACCTACTTTATGGATTATGTTTCCGAGTATGGCGACAACCCATTGTATGTGCATGTGGGCGGTGCAAATACGCCGGGACCTGCAAATGCGATCGGACAGCTCTCCGATTACGGTTGGACGGCGTATAATGACCTGAATCAATTCTCTTTGGGATTCCCGACTTTTAAGCAAGTTAAAAATCGTAATGGGCGGGAAGTGGCGACTGAGCATACGATGTATTCTAATTCATCCCGTCTTTGGGATGTGGCAGCTAAGCAGCGAAAATTGACAAATAAGGATAAGGATGGAAATTCATGGAACGAAACATTTGTGCCTTATGACTTTAAAGAAGATGCATTGGCAGCAGACCGGCCAGCTTCGCAGACAGTGCATGTTGAATATTGGGATGGGTATGACGATTTTGCAGTAGACTGGACATATGACAAGAGTACTAATACCTACTTACGAAAAAATGGTGGAGTAGATCATGCTGACAGAAACACCAATAAGCAGATACAGGCAAAGAATGTCGTTGTTCTTTTTGAACAAGAAAGTCGAGCAAATGACGGCTATGAGAATAATCTGCATTTGCTCTACAAAACAAAAGGGAGCGGTAAAGCGCTAATTTTTGCGGACGGGAAGGAAATAAAAGGAACATGGAGAAAGGATAAACGCACATCGCGTACTCTTCTTTTTGTAAATGACGGCTCGAAAATCGAATTTAATCCTGGATTGACATGGTTCCATATCCTGCCCCTTGAGGGAGTCGTAGAGGCAAAATAGAAATGAAATTGTCTTCCGAACTTGTTTCGGAATCTAAAAATATAGATCCTGAAATGAATTCAGGATGACAAAAGGAGCAGGAATTTATGTTTTCAGATCTCATTACATCAAAATCTCGAGTCAAGCTCTTAAGTCTTTTCCTCGCTTTACCGTATGAAATGCTTCATGTCCGCGAGTGTGTTCGGCGGACCGGGGACGAGATAAACGCAGTCAGGCGGGAGCTTCAATTTCTGGAAAAACACGGCATTCTGCTGCGGGAAGGGCGGGCAAACCGTGTGTATTATTCTCTTGATAAAAATTACGCTTTCTATTATGACCTTTTGGACTTAGGAGCAAAGACTATCGGCTTGGGAGCTGAGGTGTTGAAGAACCGCGCAAAGTTGGGAAAAATAAAATTTGCAATGTTCTCCGGCCGATTTGTTCGCCGCATAAAACGCCATCCTGATGATGTTGACTTTATGGTGGTCGGTACGGTTGTATTGCCAGAATTATCGATTCTGGTTCGAAATGAAGAACAGAGACTGGGTACCGAGATTAACTATACCGCGATGTCGGAGGACGAATTTCGCTTCAGAAGAAAGCGAAATGACCCCTTCATTACGGGTATCCTAGCCGGAGTGCGGGTGATGCTCATCGGCGATGAGGAGGCAATGCTTTCGGCATGAAGCGTCCCTGGCTACTTTTTTCCTTCATACTGTTTCTTGTTTTCTTTGTTGTGCTCATCAATCTTCCGAAGGAGCTCTCCCTACATGTTACTATTCCAAAGCTTCCTTTCACGCAGTCGGCAATAAAGATCAGGCAAAAAATACAGGGTATAGATACGCAGGCGCTTCTTAAGACTGTTGGTATTCAGCGGAATCTCGCTTTTCGGCGCGGCTTGGATCTTGAAGGAGGTACCAGCATCACCCTTAAGGCAGATATGAAAAATATTTCGCTTTCGAAGCGGGATGCAGCGCTTGAGTCTGCCAAAGAGGTTATTGAACGACGGGTTAATTTCTTCGGCGTTTCAGAGCCGGTTGTTCAGACATCCAAAGTCAATCAGGATTATCGGGTTATTGTTGAGATTCCCGGTGTGACGGATGTGAATCGGGCAGTGTCCTTGATCGGTACTACGGCGCAGTTGAGCTTTTGGGAAGAGGGAGCGAGTCTATCCGCATCAATAACACCTCCGATACTACCGCTTGGCGTTTCAGAGGTGATTGGACCCGCTGCCTTGAAGACCAGTCTTACCGGAAGTGATATTCGCACAGTACAGGTATCTTTTGATTCACGCACAGGGCAGCCGCAGGTTTTGGTAACGTTTACGACCGATGGGGCAAAGAAATTTTCAGAGATTACTACAAGAAATGTTGGAAAGCGATTGGGGTTTGTCTTGGATAATGTCTTAGTTGATGCGCCGGTTGTTAAGGAAGCAATTACCGGTGGCAGTACTGCTATAAGCGGAGGCTTTACGACTGAGCGGGCAAAGCAATTACAAGTACAGCTTAATGCAGGCGCACTCCCTGTATCTCTGAGCGTTCTGGAGCAGCATGCAATCGGTGCAACGTTGGGAAGCGTGTCGATGCAAAAAAGTCTTATCGCAGGGGGTATAGGATTTATAGTAATCGTCATTTTCATGATTGCGCTTTATGGGCGACTGGGTGTCATTGCGAGTCTCGCACTTGTTGTTTATACCCTTATAACCTTGGCGCTTTTCCGTTTGATTCCCGTCACATTGACACTTGCCGGAATTGCAGGATTTATCCTGTCTATCGGTATTGCAGTTGACGCAAATATTCTTATTTTTGAGCGGATACGCGAGGAGTTGCGGCATGGAAGATCTACTGATGCAGCATTGGAGCTTGGTTTTTCCCGCGCCTGGTCCTCAATCCGCGATTCAAATATCGCGAGTCTTATTACGAGTACTGTTCTTTATTATTTCGGGACCGGTATTGTCCGCGGATTTGCTCTGACACTGGCGCTTGGCATTCTGGTATCGATGTTTTCGGCCATCACATTGACGCGTACATTTTTACGAATGGTATACCGACATTGATGCTAGACGCTAGAAACTAGATGTTAGAACTTGATACTAGAGAATAGAAGGTAGATTTTATCTTCTAATTTCCAACTTCAAGATACGTTCATGAAACTGAACGTATCAAGATCCAGCTTCTAACATCCAGCGTCTAGACTCAAAAAAAATACTATGTGGAATATAATCGGTAAAAAAAATTGGTATTTTGCTTTTTCGCTTCTTATTATAATTCCGGGAATTACTTCTCTGTTCCTTTACGGGCTGAACCCGTCTATTGATTTTACGGGCGGATCGCGAATCACGCTTTTGTTTAATAAGCCTGTTTCGAAAACGCAAGTATCGGAGGTCAGAAAGACATTTGAAAAGCAAAAAATAGAAATCGCAACGCTTCAGACGTCACAGAAAGAAGTGTTCATAAGGACAAAGCCGATCTCTGAGAAACAGGATGCTGTCATACTTTCAGAGCTTAGCAAAAATAAAAAAATAGAGGCCTTCAAGCAGGAACAATTTGAGACAATCGGACCTATAATCGGGAAGGAAATTACTTTAAATGCGCTGAAGGCTATCATTATCGGGTCGATTCTCATTATGCTGTATATTGCTTGGTCATTTCGTAAGGTACCAAAGCCTGCGAGTAGTTGGCGATTTGGTATCACGACGATTGTCACGCTTTTGCATGATGTGTTGGTGCTCGTTGGTATTTTCTCAATCTTGGGCCATTTCTTTAAGGTTGAAGTTGACACACTTTTTTTAACTGCACTTTTGACTGTGATGGGTTTTTCCGTGCATGACACTATTGTTGTCTTTGACAGGATACGGGAGAATTTGCTTCGAAATCCCGGATCGGATTTTTCAAGGACGGTAAACGATTCTATTTTGCAAACTCTGACCCGATCATTAAATACGTCTCTTACCGCAATGCTTGTTTTGTTTACTCTGTTACTATTTGGAGGTGAGACGCTTCGGTGGTTTATTGTCGCGCTTCTTATCGGTATTGCCAGCGGAACGTATTCATCAATTTTCAACGCCGCCCCACTTCTAGTCCTCTGGCAAGAGATTGATGAGAAGAGGAGAAAGAGTTCAACCGGCTAATTGTTCTTTTACGATTCCGCTGACCAATCCTCCATCTGCTTTGCCTTTTGTTTTTGGCATCAGAAATCCCATAACCTTTCCCATGTCTTGAGGAGTTTTTGCGCCTGTTTGGAGGATTGCTTCTTTGACGAGCATTCTGATATCTTCCTCACTCATCTGCTCAGGAAGGTATGCTTCGAGAATCGCCATTTCTTTTGTTTCTTTTGCCACGAGGTCTTCCCGTCCTGCGGTCATGAACTGCTCCACTGCATCTTTTCGCATCTTGACTTCTCTTTGCATGACAGAAAGGATATCTTCAGCGGTGACTTCATACCCAGCGCCACCTTTTTGAATTTCATAGTAATTTATTGCAGAAAGAAGCATGCGAAGAACTGATGTTTTATCCGCATCCCGTGCCAACATTGACTTTTTCAGATCTTCTTGTAGCTGTTGCTTCAACATACTGCGAGTTTACCACAAGATATAGATGCGGTAAAGGTTTAATATACCCTGATCAAGCCTTTTTGCAGAACTTTATTAAAGCTTCTTCTTAAAAAGAATAACGTTATCGTAATATAGAATATATTTAACAAAAAACTTATTATAATTTTATTCGGATCTAAGATCCCTTTATCTATTATCTCTCTAGCCCCCTCAAAGACATAGCTTGTAGGAAGAATTCTGGCGATAAATTGCGCCCACTCTGGAAGAGAAGACACGGGATAGTATAATGCAGAAAATGGTGCCAATGCCCAGGCAAAAGTCCAGGCAAATGTTTGAATTCGAGTACCGAACCGAAAAATTAACCCAGCGACAAAAAATCCGATACACCAGCCTGACATTATTAAAAGTAGCATAAATGGAAGCAAATAAAAGCCGTGATGAAAAATGTTGGTTGCGTACAATACATATGCAAGAAAAGCTGCAAAGAGGAAGCTGACTATCGCCTTCAAAATACCCATAATCATAAGCGAAGTGACCCATTCTGAAAATTTTAACGGTGAGACAAAAAGGTTTAGTAAATTTTTGTTCCAAAGTTCCTCAAGAAGACCGACGGTGATTTCATACTGTGATCTCCAAGTGATTATCCAGAGTAAAATACCTGATAAGAGTATGAGCACAATATTCGGAAGATCCGGTGCAGCCATTTTTATGTATGTGCTGGTAAGCCCCCATAACACAAGATCAAGTGCCGGCCAGTAAAACACGTCACCTATCCTATCAAAGCTATGTTTGAAAAAGTATATGTGGCGCAATATAATAGCGTAAACTCGATGTAGTTTCATACTTTTTTCTTTGCTGCTTCCAGGAAATAATCCTCAAGCGTTGGTTTTTCAATACTAATTTCGCTGTAGTTGATATTTTCCTCATTCAGATCGTTAAGAAATGATGAGATATTTTTTTCTTTAATATCACAGATAATAGATCGTCCTTCTACACGGTACAGTATATCTTTTGCCTCGAAATATTTTTTGGCTTTCTCTATTCCTTGGATTAAAACGAGGTTCACATGGCAGATCTCGATGGATTTTGCCAGATTGTCAGGTGTATCATCGGCCACTATCTTTCCGGAGTTAATGAATATTACTCGATCACATACTTCCTCAACTTCTGCCATATTATGTGATGTAAAGACGATAGAGACACCAAACTCATTTCGTTCCTTCAACAGGAACTCTCTCATATACTTTGCCGTTTCCGGGTCAAGAGACGCGGTGGGTTCATCAAGTAATAAAATTTTAGGAAAGTTGATAAATGCCTTGGCTAAGTTTACTCTGGTATTTTGGCCGGATGAGAGCTCGCTTATTTTTTTATTCAAAAGCTCCGCCAATCTGAATAAAGAAACAATTTTTTCTAGACGTTGTCTTCTGTTTTTTATTTCGTACAGATAAGACACAAACGTTAAATTTTCTCTTACCGTCATTAGCCATGGAAGATTGGTATAAGTTGATGAAAAATTAACCTTTTCCAGAATTTCTTCTTTGTGGCTGAACAAGTTTTTACCAAAGTATTCGATTTTTCCTGCAGTCGGAACTAATATTCCTAATAACATTTGAATTGTTGTTGTTTTTCCAGCGCCGTTGGGACCAAGCAATCCCAATATCTCTCCATCTGCCATGGAGAAAGAGATATTATCAACTGCAATAAATTTACCAAATTTTTTTGTGAGGTTTTTCACCTCTAAAACATGATTGTTCATAAAAAAATTATATTGAGGAGAAAACCGAGGTTTACCGAAGGTTTGTGCGTTTTACGTTTGGTTTTTCGAAAGAAAATGTTGCATACGTAACTTGGGCAGCACTTGAAAACGGTAGATAAACTCTGAGTTTTGCAACTCAACAATTTCATTATAAAGAGACAGAGGATTTTATGCAAGTTCTTTCATTCTGTTGATGAGATATTCTCTATTATTCTTGGATAAGTCTTCGTCCACTTCCTCAAACAGCTTTTGCAGGATCTCACCGACTTTGGGACCAG
>CAZTFV010000042.1:0-10442 GCA_964613075.1 uncultured Gammaproteobacteria bacterium
TTTTTGAATAGTATTCCCAAAACGGCAAGAAGGAAAAATAGAACACCGTTTGACAATTCTAACTGGAATAATAACCCGAGTAAAAAAAATGTTACAAATAGCAGATGCGTTTTCCCTTGCAAGACTTTATACAGAAGCAAGAAAAATAGACCTGCGAAGAAAGGTATTGCAGACGTGTGATATGGCATTCTCACGCTAACCACGATGAGTGGAGAGGTCGCATAAAACAATGATGACAATAATCCAACTTTAGCGTTGAAATATTCTTTGCCGAGTTTGTAGACTAGATAGGTGCTTGCAACTCCAAACATTCCATAAAATAGAGCGGGAGCAACGGGATGAAAATTGCCAATGAGTAATGATAATGCGATAAAATAAATTGAAAGCGGCCCCTGATGAAGCCAAGCAACAGATGATGGAATACCAACGAGCGGAATATTCCCGATCATGATCATTTCCCGTGCCGCCAGATAGTCTCTGCCGAAATCCCCGATAAACATCAGCAAATCCTGTATTTTGTAGAGATTCAGAAAAGCTGAAACTAGCAGTATTGCAAAAAGTAGTAACATTGGTACCTGAAGGAAGCGAAGAAATATTTCTCCGATCAAGGCAGAAAGAAATCCGTGATATTTTTTAAAAAAAGAGTAACGATTCTGCTCATAGATTCGCTTTATCCAGTCCTTATTTCTGTTACTTCGTCCTATATAGTGAATTATCTTCGCTTGCGGATAGTAAAGAATTTTCTTTCCCTTCTTTTGTATTCTGTAACAAAAATCTGCTTCCTCAAAATAGAGAAAGAATCGCTCATCAAAACCTCCGATAGCGTCAAATAATCTCTTACGAGTAAGCATGCACGCTCCGCTCACGACATCCACAACCTGTTCTCTGCTCCTATCTATCTTATAAAGCCAATAGCGATGAGGAAAAAAAGTATTTAAAAACGAAAAGGCAACGATTGCTCCAGGTAGAAATGGCATTTCGCTGACCGTAGGCAGGATATCACCGCGTGTATTACGCATTTGCGGACCCATCACACCGATATGTCTGTCTCTTCGTACACGACGAACCATATTTTCTATTGCTTTTTTCTCAAATAGCACATCTGGATTTGTTATAAGCAGATATTCTCCTCTTGCTACTGAGGAAGCCATATTAACCCCACGACCGTATCCGATATTTTTCTTATTTCGGATGATTCGAACTATTCGGTTTTTGATAATCGATTTCGGCAAGGGCTTGGTGGACGCATTATCAACGATAATAATTTCATATGTAAAGTTTGAAACCGCATCGGGAATAGATGCTATGGCACCAACTATTTCCGCCGGAGTGTTGAAATAAACAAAAATAATCGAAAGCGTCGGCTTCATCCCATACTTTCAGCTACCCTACTGAGAATGCTCTCTATTTTTCCTGCTCCCTTCCCCCATACCCAGTGATCACAAACATCCTCTCTACATGCTTTACTCATACTTGTCAGTTTTTCTGGCTGAGAAAGAAGAGTAAGAATTCTTTTGCGAAGCTCTTCAGGATCACGTTTTACGAGATAGCCGATTTTATTATCTATGACTGTTTCTTTATATCCCCCTTCCTTCACCGCAATAACAGGAGTGCCGCACGACATTGCCTCAAGCGGAATAAGACCGAATGGCTCATTGTAGGCAAGACAAACGGCGATTTTTGACCGGGAGTAGAGAGTTGCAAGCATCCTATCATTGCTAATCCACTCCCGCTCACTCGCAAGTACCTTTACCGCTAAAGGTTCGTTTATATTGCGCAGCGCCCGATCCAGAAGATCATATCCGTCAACCTGCTCATAGGCTCCGACAAATAATACATCAATATCTTTTTCAACGTGTATGGGGACAAAAACGTGTGGGTCAATTCCCATATAGCAGACCTCACTTGTTAGACCGTACGCAAATTTTATATTTTTCCTTGTGAATTTCGAATTCGCAAGAACTACGTCGGCTGAATGAATATTTATCGCATCGATTGCCTTGCGAACGCCTCGGTTCACACGTTCATATACGCGTCTAATAGTACCGAGCCGGGATGTCGAATCAAGGAATACTTCATATACCATCCGCAGTGGCTCCTGGCAGTAGTATACTGTTTTTGTTCTTAAGAAACGCAGAATAAATGGCGCTTGGGTAAAACGCGACGGCTCTACAAAAACAGCATCATACTTTTTTTTATCTATCTCCCGTGCTATTTTTCTGTGCAGGGCAAAAAGTTTATAGAGCTCAATTGTATCTTTATATAGCCTGGCCTGCCAGTTTTTTCCCGACCATTTTTTTTCCCGAAAAGGGTAGAAATGTACTGCTGAGAAATGGAGGGTTTCTTTTTCATTAGGTACTTCATCAACATAATAAAGATCAACCATGTGTCGTTTTATGAGATGTTTAGCAAACTCAACAACACTTCGTCTTGCCCCGCCGGCATGGAGCTCATGAAAAAAAGCAATTTTCATTAACAAAAGAAGTTATCTGTTTCTACCGTTTTGTAGTTTTGTTCGCTATTATAGCATTATTTCTTCCGCGAGGGTGAATGTCGTAGTACAGAAAACACACTGTAAGCAACATAAGGAATAGAAAATACTGTAGCGATAAATGGTGAATAAGCGGCCCCTAGTAAACCGAATTTTTGAATAAGAAAAAATATGCTAATGATCAACACTCCAAAGCTTAAGATATTTATCTTCATAACAATGTCCTGTTTTTTTACGGCATAAAAAAGTGGCTGCGTTGTACCCAATACTATCGCACGCAGTATCCCATATATGCCAAGCACCTGCAAAATTGGTGCTGCCATTACCCACTGTGGGCCCAGAACTATCCGAATTATCTCCTTCGGAAAGAAGAAAAATATAAAACCTACAGGCAATAACAATATGCTTGTCAAAGCTACTACCTTTATAAATCCACGTAGTAACCGTTTTTTATCATCAACAATTTTGACGTATATAGGGAGTGTTACTTTTGCAACTACGTCGCTCCCTTCCGTTATAGGCAACATGGATATCCGATATGCTGTATCATACAATCCAAGCGCAGTTGTACCTAATATTTTACCAATGACGATATCGTCTCCATTTTCAAAGAGGTAATTAAAGATACCAGCAGCCGTTACCCATTTTCCTTTGCGCACAATATATCTAAAAATTGATTTGTGAAATTGCAGGGAGGGGGTAGGTTTTACAAAGAGAAAAGAGAGAATGACCTCAAGCACCACTCCCCCAATAAACCCTCCTACAATACCAACAGGGGATCTAAAAATAATGGTAAGTATGACCGCAAACAATGAGTCTGTAAAATAAAGAGCCGTTCGATAGTAAAACTCATAGTCAAAACGTAGATTTTTGTGAAAGAGAATAACGGAAGGATTGATAAATCCACGAATAAATGGCACCAGGCTAATCAACCGCAAAAGTAAGGTTGCATCAGGCGCTGAGAAAAACGCGGCCACAAATGGTGCACTAAAGAAAATAACGAGAGATATCAATATACCCCGGGTGATTGAAATTATCCAGGCTGTGTTAATATAACGATTAATATTATTTTTTTCCTGAAGAAGCACAATATTAATACCTGTTTCGGTAATAATTTCGGTAAACGTCAGAATAAGCGATGCAACTCCAAATACACCCAGTTGAGCTGGCGTGAGCATACGGGCAATAACCGCAATCCTACCAAATGCAATAAGCCGAATAAAAAGCCGGGAAATACCCAACCAGGACATCCCTTTTACAGTTTCTTTCGTATATCCCATGTTTCTCTGCCTTATACTATAATGTATATCTTCTAGGCTGACAATTAACAGAATAAGAGAGAAATATGAAAACACTTAGTCCTGATATTTATACGGAACAATATTATTTATCAATTTGTCTGGGGGCAGAAGAATTCACGAAAAGTGGTGGAAAAGAATTACACCCACGCTTAAAAGAACTACTATCCCAAATTAACATCTCAAAACAGATGAAGGTACTTGATATCGGGTGTGGAAGAGGAGATATAGCACTCTACTTGGCAAAAAAAGCACAAGGAGTAATAGGGATAGATTATTCAAGGCATGCAATAAAGATTGCGCAAAATGCAAAAAAAAAATTCTCGAGGAATATCCAGAAAAAGACAAAATTCTTTATGATGAACGCAAAAAGAATGGCATTTCAAGATAATTACTTTGATGTAGTCTTTTGTATTGATGTATTTGAGCACCTTTACCCCAAAGAACTTGAGGCTGTATTACAGGAGATTAAACGGGTTTTGAAACCAAACGGATTATTATTTGTCCACACTGGAACAAATCGGATTCTATATGATTACACATATAAATATTACATTTTACCCATAAATAAACTGCTTACATGGATTGACCAAACAATAAAAAAAACTTCGTATAGCCGGTTGCCCGATGACCCAAGAACAAAGATAGAAAAACAACAGCATGTGAATGAACCAACGTACTATTATCTCCTACACGTATTCAAAAAATATAATTTTTCCGGAAAAATAAATGCAGAAGTAGGATATATTAAACCGATTAAGGGTCTAAAAACGCGTATTTATAATGCGTTAATTGCTTTGTACCCTCTTTCAAAATACTATCCTCTTAATCTCCTCTTTGGTTGGGTCTTTATCTGCTCAATGAAGAATAACAAATAGCCTACAACCATTCCCGCGCTAACAGCAATATCAGAAGTAAGCTGCAACAATGGTAACCAATAAAGAGCTCGAATATCATTCACGTAACGAAAATTTTTTATTACTGACCAAAAGATATAGAGTAGTGTTAAGCCTCCTAGGAGATATACTGCTTGTATCGATTGCAGCATAAAAATAATTGTTACTAGCAGTATGGCAAAAAAATAACGAAGAATAGTAAGAATGGCCTTTGGTCTGAGAATTCCGGCTTCCGCATCGCCTAGTGCAAAGCGAAAAAACATGATGAACGCTTGTTTGAGATCGGTTCTTGGCTGCCAAGAGACAACGGCATCTCGTTTGAACACGATGGTTGCGTTCATTTTTTTTAAGCGGTTGGCAAATACATAATCCTCATTATGGGAAAATTCTTGCGGAAACCCACCAGCCTTTTTCCAGATTTCTTTTCTAAATGCCATCGACCGCGAAGCAGGCAAAAACGTTTTTGGATTAACCTTGTCCGGCATGACAAAGACGTACGGAACTAAACATTTCTCAAACACTGTTTTCGGCTTTGCCTTATAATATCCTGCAACAACATCAACTGAATGATTATCAAACGGTTGAATAATATTTTTCACCCAGTTTTTATCCAGAGTACATCCTGCGTCCGAAAGAAGAATAATATCCCCAGCTGCTTGTTTGATTCCTGCATTTCTCCCAACCGATCTGTTCCCGTGTTCTATTAAAATTTTGAATTTTAACTTGTGTTTTTGACTTTTGATTTTTAACTTTTGAATTTGTTTAACCGTGCTATCTGTAGATCCGCCATCAACTATTATTATTTTATCAGGTTTTTTTGTTTGTTTGAAGAGTGAATCAACGTATGAAAGAATCGAATCCTGCTCATTTAAAACTGTTGTTACTAGTGAAACTTTCATAATTATTGTTCGAGCGAACCCTTCGGTCATTCTGAGCGGAGCGAAGAATCTCAGGGCAAACTCCGTACTTTTTCTTCTCGATTCGCTTACGCTCACTCGAAGAGTAAAATATTAGGACTTTAACAATCCCACTTGCCCACTAATTGCAATTTCGTCTATTATAGCAGCATGCTCGATCCGTACCGAATGATCATTGTTAACCTTGTCGCATCGGCAGTACTTCTTGTCGGATTACTGGCATACCGGTATGTCTATCCCAGGAAAAAAATTAACCTTTTTGCTGTTTTACTGCTCATTTCTCTTCTTCCGATTATAAGTCTGCTTCGTAAGGGAGCTTATGAAAGCGGTGATTTTAACTTCAATATTTACAAATCAATGTCATTACTGACTGCCCTAAAAGACGGGCAATTGCTCCCCGGATGGGCGGGTGAGCTAAATAGCGGATATGGGTACCCGTTATTTATTTTTACTTATCCCTTGCCGTACTACACAATCCTTTTATTTAAATCTCTGGGGTTCTCATTTATAACGAGTGAAAAACTTGCTCTGGCATCTGCGTTTATCGCATCGGGGACAGCGATGTTCTTATTTATCAGAAGTATCCTGAATAAGACTTCTGCTTTTGTTGCCTCAGTGTTCTATCTCTTTTCTCCCTACCATCTCGTGGACACCCATTTCAGAGTGGCAATCGGCGAGGTATTTTCTTTCGTTTTCCTTCCCCTGGTTTTTTTCGGAATTACAAAGTTGATACGGACAAATCAATTCCGCTGGTTTGCGCTGGTTGCCGTTTCCCAATCATTGCTTATCCTCTCCCACCAGGCGATATCACTTATATCTTTTCCTATGATTGCCATCTACACGCTTCTGATGATAATAACAAATAAAAAAGGGCAGTTGCAAAATATCGTATATTATTGTCTGGCAATTGCGCTCGGGTATCTTTTGAGCGCTTTTTATTTTTTGCCGGTCTTATTTGAGCTTAAATATACACTCCAAGCCGCAGGTCTGGAAATATCATTTCCGCATATTTCCGATTTTTTGTTTTCTCCTTGGCGATTTGGATTTCTTTTTCAAGGACCAAAAGGGGAGCTTTCATTCGTCGTTGGTTATACACAATTGGCAGTTGTTGCTCTTGCAATAATATTAGTCCATAAAAAACTGGTTTCTTTTTTTCTTGTATGGTTTTTTCTGCTGTTTATTCTTATGCAGTCATTTTCAAAACCGGTCTGGGACTTTCTCCCAATATTAAAAAACTTTCAATTCTCATACCGGCTGCTGGTGGCGGTTTCTTTCACAACCTCAATACTCTCTGCGTTTGTAGTCCTGAAAATGAAAAACAAGTACCTTGTCTTTTTACTCGTTATAATAACAATTTTATATACAACACTCAACTGGGGACAAAGAAGAGTAATACCGGAAATAAATGATGACGCATTAAGAAAAAATCTTCCTCTCAGCACAGTCAACGGAGAAGGTCTTTCGCCGGCCGCTCCGAAATGGGTAGGAAAAGATAAAATTTGGATAGATAAGATTCCGGAATCTTATCTTGAAACGATTAACGGTCAGGCGAATATCATAGATACATTCAGAAATTCATACAAACACGGATATGTAGTTCAGGCAGAAACTGATGTCTACCTAAAAGAAAACACTCTGTATTTTCCAGGCTGGACTGTGACTGCTAACGGCAAAGAAATACCGATAGAATTTCAGAATAATAAATATCCGGGGATAATTACATTTAGGCTGAAGAAAGGAGAATATTACCTCTCCGTGGTATTTGGAAATACGACAATAAGAATAGCTAGTCAATACTTAAGCCTGTTTACAATGCTTGTTCTAATTTGTTCCTTTTTAATACTATATTTGCGGTCTAAGAAAATAGTACGGTTCAGTAGAAAATATCTCCCCCCGCTCTAAATCTTCCACTTGATCCTCTCTCTTTTTTCGTCCAAAGGGTAAGATATTGATTAGCTAACTGGTCCCATGTTTGATTTTTAGACCAAGCGTATCCGGCATTCGCTTTCCTGAAAGTGACGTGCTGATTTTGTATGTGGAATGCAATTTCTTCAGCCAGCGTATGCTCATCCTTGGTGATTGAGATGTTTTCGGCAAACGGGCTCATGCGCAAGTAATCTTCTTTTATTGCACTGTTATAAACGGCGAAAACAAATCTCTTCATCGCCATTGCCTCAAGAATTCCTAAGTATCGCGAAGTAAAAACAAAATGCACATCAGACATGTATTTTTCAACTTCATTGACAAATCCTCTGAACCGTACTGACAGATCATGTACCTTGCAAAATTTCTCAGCTTCCGCACGAAGCGTCCCGTCCCCAAGTATCCCGGCATGAATGGTAAATCCCTTTACTTTTACAATCGCAAGTGCGCGAAGGTATACCATAATTCCAGTCTCCTCCTCAAGTCTCCCGACAAATATCGCATATACCCTATCCGGTCGCTGAATTTTGCGAAAGCTTACGCGATCATCCGGCTCCGCAACGGCACCGAAGGTTACAACATCTGCTTTTGTAGCGTACCATTTTCCCTGAAATTTTCCGACACAGATTATCCCGTTTGACAATCGCTCTGCCATTTTATGCATGAATATCGCTTTCTTCCCCGGTATGTCATTGCCTTCATAGCCATGAAATGTCGTATAGACTTTTTTAAAGATAAAAATGAAGCGAAATGGCAAATACCAGAAAAAAACATCATGGCAGTGAATGACATCTGCTTTACGAAGTAGTTTTCTCTGCCTCATGAGCCACAACCAGATAGTAAATTTCTTAAGCCACACATTCTTCCCAACCGGTATCCGGTACACCTCCATCCCCTCAACCTTCTGGTACTCAGCCGAATCCTTATCAAATTTCTCAGTCACTATCGTGACCTGATGCCCCCGCTGTATCAGCTCGCGACTTACCTGATATACATGCTTTTCCACCCCACCGATGTGGGGGTAAAAAAGCCGACAAAAAAACAAGATCTTCATGGTTTTTGAATAACAACAAAAATATTTGATTCCCCAAATAGTTTCATAGATAACCAATCAATATATAAAATAAAGTCAACTAAGAAATATTTAATGAATTTTATTGCCTTCCCCGCAAAGGGATTAAGATATAAAAAGTTGCGTATAATTCCCTCAGTCTTTTTTGTTTCCAGCACTTTAAATCCTTGTTTTTTGCATTTACTTGTTAATTCTTCTAGTGTGTATCTTCTTAAATGTCCAACTTTTTTATCAAATTCTGCTGCAAGTCCTAATCGAAATAATGGCGCATTTTTAGATGGAGTTGAAATAACGGCAATGCCTTTTGTCTTAAGAAGAGAAAAAATCTTACATAGAGCCAAGTGGTCATCTTCTAAATGTTCTATTACTTCAGTAAAAATAATAAAATCATATCTTTCTTCGGGAGTTTTATTAGGAAAATTCATTTTAAAAAATTTTGCATTTTTAATTCCAAGATGCTTTGCGCTCTTGTTTGCACTATTTATAGCTTTTTCTGAAACATCTATCCCCACAACTCTGTAGCCCTTACTTGCATAATACAAACAGAGCGTTCCTGCTCCGCTACCGATATCAAGAATATTTTTTTTAGAATGGATAAACTTATCAATAATATTAAGAGTAGTCTTATAAGTAAAATTATTCTTTGTTATAATTTTTTTTTGAATTGAGGTCGTCCCATGAAAGTTATCATAATCTAACTTTAATATGTTTTTTTTCATAAAGATAGAATGTATTTTATCACGCCTTATTTGTAATAAACAGCCTAAATCTCTTACCCAATTTTGGCCGACACTACTTCAGTTTTGCTTCAGCGTCATTCTGGAAAGCAACGACTTTACCAGAATCTCTTCGTAAACATTACGTCAAGAGAGATCCTGGACAAGCCAGGATGACAAGGGGGGGGTAATCTCAGCAATTTTTGATCATTGACATGTTTTATTTCTTTTGTTTATTCTTGTAAATAGAACAGCGTCTATAAATGCTTCATGAAGAAACTAATAATATTATCTTTATTAATCCTAACCTCATCCATGTTTTCTCCAATATCTACTGCCTACGCTGATTTTGCAAATGGGGCATCAGTAGAGACAAATGATCTTCCATTTATAGGAAGTCAAGAAGCTCTAGTCTTAGATCGCAGTCAAAACCAATATTTTTTTGACCCAACAAAAAATAGTCTCACAACTGATGGGAATTTCACAATTGAAGCCTGGATAAAGCTGAATCAATTTTATCCTGGAGGATCATGGTTAGTCACAAAGGATGATGGCTCTTTTAATAGGCAGTTCGGTTTTGCAGCTGCAGATATTCATAAACTCGCTTTTCAAATACGGGGTATTGGGGATATAAACTCAAATAATGTGTCGCTTACGACAAACACTTGGACATATGTTGCTGTGGCTTGGCACGCAGGCACTCAAAACGCGGACTTTTATATAAACGGGGTATTGGATAGCATAATTCATACTTCAGCAGTTATACCTAGTAGCGGAGACGCGGCTGAACTAGAAGTTGGTAGACGACAAGATGGAAACACTGGAACAATGGACGGGAAAATATCAGAAGTAAGAATATGGAATGTCGCGAGGACTGCCTCTCAAATAGCTAACAATTATAATATAGCCCTTTCAGGTAATGAATCAGGATTAATAGCATATTATCCTAAATGGTCATCAACAGGCTTGAATGTCCCTCTTCTCAAGCAGACCTCAGACCCCTGGCAGTCGCAGATTTATGACAGTGCAGATCTCTGGAGCCCGCTCAACCCGACAATCAACAGATGGGGTTGTGCGATGACCTCAGCCGCTATGGTTTTGCAATATCACGGTATCAACAGGCTTCCCG
>CAZTFV010000043.1:0-10135 GCA_964613075.1 uncultured Gammaproteobacteria bacterium
GTGAAAAGGAAAGTTGACTTTTTAATAATAGGCTCTGGTATCGCAGGACTCAGTTACGCACTGAAGGTAGCACCTCATGGAAAAGTATTGATTTTGACAAAAGCCAACGAAGACGAATCAAATACAAAATATGCGCAGGGAGGCATTGCCGGAGTGATACATAAGCCCGATTCCTATGAGAAACACATTAGGGATACCTTAATTTGTGGTGACGGCTTGTGCGATGAAGAAGTAGTTCGCATGGTCGTCACTGAATCCACCGAGCGTATCAAAGAATTGATTGCATGGGGTGTGAGGTTTGACAAAAATTCAAGCGGAGCATTTGATCTGGGGAAAGAAGGAGGGCATTCTGAAAACAGAATTCTTCATCACAAAGACAACACTGGTTTTGAAATCGAGCGCGCTCTTTTAGCTCGGGTTCATTTTCATCCAAATATAGAAATCCTCGACCATTATTTTGCCCTGGAGCTTTTAACCCAGCACCATCTTGGTAGAAAAGTCACGAGCCAATCAACTGACATTGAATGTTATGGAGTATACGCACTCAATACGAAGACCAAGCGCATCGAGCAGATTCTTTCACGCATCACGCTGATGGCAACAGGCGGCGCAGGTCATGTCTACGCATCCACCACTAATCCTCTCATCGCAACAGGCGATGGAGTAGCAATGGTTTACCGCGCCAAAGGAAGAGTGGAGAACATGGAGTTTTTCCAGTTTCATCCGACTTCACTTTATAACCCTGATGAGCGCCCTTCTTTTTTGATAACAGAAGCCATGCGGGGTTTCGGAGGGATTTTAAAAACGATTGATGGGAAAGAATTCATGCAGAAATACGACAAGCGAGGTTCGCTCGCACCAAGAGATATTGTTGCACGCGCAATTGATAATGAGCTCAAAGTCCGTGGAGATGATTTTGTATATCTCGACTGTCGTCACCTTGATAAAGACGGGCTTCTGAGTCATTTTCCAAACATTCACAAAAAATGTTTGTCACTCGGAATTGACATCACCAGAGACTGTATTCCCGTTGTGCCTGCTTCGCATTATATGTGTGGAGGGATCAAGGTAGACATGAACGGAAGAAGTACGATAAAAAATCTCTACGCTGCTGGAGAATGTTCCTCCACAGGCTTACATGGTGCGAATCGTCTCGCTTCAAACTCTCTTTTGGAAGCAGTCGCGTACGCTCATCGTTGCGCGATGGATTCCGTCGCGCAATTCAAAAAAGTAAATTTCTGCGAAACCATTCCCAACTGGAACGCAGAAGGAACCACCTCACCCGAGGAAATGGTCTTGATTACACAAAGCCTGCGTGAAGTCCAAAGTATCATGAACAATTATGTGGGTATCGTTCGTTCAAGCCTCCGCCTGAAACGCGCATTTGATCGCTTATTAATTCTTCATAATGAAACAGAGGATTTATACAAACGCTCCACCGTGTCAACTGAACTCTGCCAATTGAGAAACATCATAAAAGTGAGCTATATCATCATCAAGTCCGCGATGATGCGGAAAGAAAGCAGAGGATTACATTACATGATTGATGATCCTAAGTAAGTGGCCTGCCACGCGAAGCCCCGCTTTAGGCGGGGCGAAGTGTGGAGATGTGGAGCAGTGAACTCCAGTCCGAAAAATACTTTCAAAAATCTCTACAAGCGTAGTCAATTATTTAAGTGTCGTGTTATACGTTTCCAATTGACAGGATTGAATAACACCAAGGTTTGAAAAAAACACTACGGATCAAACCAGCCTCCGTAGCTTTTTCTCAACTGTATTTATACCCAAAGTGTCCCGTTGAGAAAAGACTCTATGGATATTAGATTTCGCTTAAGCAGCGAGTGCCAAAGCTGGTCTAAAGTTCATTCCCGCAAAGGAAGAACTGCTAACTTTATCGTCAGCATTTATTTTTTGACTCTGTTTTGCGACTGGTAATCAAAGTCGGCTTGCAGTTTTTAAAGAGCAACTTCTCGTCGAATCAATGCATCCCCCTTCGCCCGCCGAAACTTTAGTGAAGGCGGGTTTGCCTTATTGTTAAAACTGTTTAAACAGTTATATGCTCGGGCTTCGGGGGGACACAGTCCCCCTTTACTTTGAGCAAAGGCGAATGTCGATTCTTCAGTTTACAAAGAGCGTTTGTCTTGCAGTTCCGCCTCTGTGTCTCGGTCAATGTCTCGTCTTTTCAAAGCCTCTTTTTTCTCAAACTGCTTCTTCGGCTTTCCTAAGGCTAGTTCAGCCTTGATCAGATGATGCGTAGTATACAACGAAACAGGCACGATTGTCAAGTTTGCGCCGTCTGTTTTGTTCTTTAGTGCTATGATTTCTTTTTTGTGCAAAAGGAGCTTTCTGGTGCGTTTCTGATCGTAGCCTTCCGGCCTGGCAAACTGGTATGGGTAGATTTTGGCATTCACCAGGTATGCCTCGCTGCCGATGATCTTAACAAAGCTGCCGCTTAAGTCGGCATGGCCGAGTCTGACAGCCTTGACCTCATGGCCGTAAAGGTTAATTCCAGCCTCAAATCTGTCGAAGAGCTGATAGTCATAAAATGCCTTTACGTTCTTAATTTTCATATTGCGACACTATCATACTCAAAAGGTAGGTAAATGTAAATTTGCAAAGACAAGAGAAAGTATGAGATAAACACCGTAACTGATGATAAATGCATGCAAAACCCGCTACCTATTTTTCCTTCTCTTTTTCTTTCTTTTCCTTCTCTATAGCACACGAGGCATCTATACGCTCGATCCTGATTTTGGCTGGCACTACAAAATGGGCGAGCTTATCGCAAAAAATGGAATTCCTCGCACCGATCCGTTTTCCTATACCATGCCAAGCTATCCCTTTATCGATCACGAATGGCTCACCAATATCGGTATCTATTACCTGTATGAGCTTGTCGGCTACAAAGGATTGGCTGTCGTGTTTGGACTTATAGCAACTGCGTCTCTTTTCCTGCAAATAGCAAAAAAAGAAATACGCTTTGCATTTGTCCCGCTTTTGTTTTCCGGCCTGGCGCTTTCCTACTTCACCGGTATCCGTCCGCAAGTCCTGAGCTGGTTTTTCTTTTCGCTCCTACTCTTTCTCTTTCACTCCGAAGAAACGTGGAAGCACTTCCGTTTTTTCGCGCCCGTATTACTACTGGCATGGGTAAATCTCCACGGCGGATTTGCGTTGGGAGTGGTAACGGTAATCCTTTGGATACTGGCGCGGACAATTATACGAAAGAGACTAGACCCCACAGATTTATTTGTCTGTTTGCTTATAATTTTCGTTACAGCAGCTAACCCCTACGGGTTTTCTATTTGGAGAGAAATATTTAATCAAATGACCGAGTCCTTGCGTTGGCGAATAGCGGAATGGTATCCCGGCGTATTTTACCCGCATCTTACGCTCTGGGCATTTAACATCATCACCTTTATATTTCTCTTTTTGTACAGAAAAAAGATAACAATGATCTATCTTTTAGCTTGCCTGTTGTTTTTCCTCATGGCAGCAACAACCCTTCGTCATACACCATTTTGGCTCATCATCGCGCAGTCAGGAGTAATTGCAAGTATAAGCCTATTTGCCAATGAGCGAATGAAAAAAACCGCAACAAAAAAACGCTTTATCCTTGCGTATAAGGTATTTGTTTATATTTGTATCAGCACGGTACTCGTCCAAATGTATGTAGATATAACATTTCTCTCTTTAATGCAGGAAAAAAGTTTTTATCCACAAGAAGCAGTACGCTTTTTGCAAAAGAGCAAGATCTCAGGTCATATGTTATCTGTATATAATTGGGGAGGCTATCTTATCTGGAAGTTACCAGGAGAAAAAGTGTTTATCGACGGCAGAATGACCAGCTGGCGCCAAGCCACATCGCCCGCTTCTGAGAGCACAGGCGCCTTTGCAGAGCTTGCCGATATCTTTTCAGGAAAAGAGGACTTCGCTGCAGCACAAAAAAAGTACGCTATCAAAACAGTACTGATTCCAAGAGGCAAATCACGCGCTGGGAAAAAACAAAACCAGTTTATATCAACGCTAAAGCAGAATAATTTTATCGAAGTATATAAAGACAATATTGCTGTAGTCTATAAAAAGAAATAAGCGTAAGAGGAGTATTCAGAGGCTAATTTCATAGATCTTGCTATTTGAGAGAAAGTAGGCTTTCTTATCTTTCTCATGCACATCAATTTCTTTCGCATTCTTCATCTGATCCGCACGGTATTCAGACAGAAAAGATCCCTCTTTACTCAATTTCACAAGCCTGCCGTTGCCGTTATCGAGTATATACAAGTTATCCGTATCTGGATTGGTAAAAATACGCGTCGGGGATGAAAGCGGGGGGTTGGTGCCACTGATGCTGAAAGAATCGGCTTTGCCCCGAGTGTATTTCATAATCTTTCCATCCGAGGTCAGAATATACACCGAGCTATCAATCGCCATACTCACAGCACTATTGAGATTTGGTTTATCACCGGAGAAGTAAGCACTCTTCCCATACCCGTTACTTCCTGCGACATATTTCAAAACTCCCTCTTTTTGATCAAGAATATAGACATTCCCAGCGTAGACACGTAAGCTAGTAGCATCCGACCAATCATCTTTGTTTTCAATAATCGTTTTATTTTTGCCATCAGTTATGGTTTCGACCGCATCTGCAGTGAGTAGGTATATAGCATCCTTGTACTCCGCAACTGCTTTGGCATCGGTATTGTCCTTTGCGCCGGACAAAAGCGGACTTGCTGAATCCGCAGTCTCTGTCACTGCGACGTTTTTTACATTGTTTGTCCCCTCAAGCTCCGCATTTACCTTACTCAGCAGGCTGTCAATCTGCTCTCGTTGTGCCGTTCCCGGTTTAAACTCTCCTTTTCGCGCCGTGAGAATTTCCTTTGCCTTGCGGAAGTCATCCTGTGCCAAGGCGCTATTTAAGCCCTTAAGTCCCATGCCTTCATCGTATTGTTTCTGTGCCACAGGATACACCTCAGCAAAAAGCACTTTTATTTTTGCCTGCTCTTTATTCTGAATAGTTAAGAAAATGCTCGCTACAAGAACAACAATCAGAACTACCGCAACACTCAGAACAACTTTTTTCCGATGAGGGAGAGAGAGGTGAAAAGAGGGGAGTGAGGGGAATGAAGGCAGTCCGCGTTTAACTACTGCAAATCCTTGTTCCTCCTCAGATAGTGTGGTTGTCTCAGGTTGGGAGGTTTCATCAATTGCTGGCCTGCGTCGTTCAGAAGAAGGTTGGGGAGGGAAAGACAGAAACATCGCCGCCGCACCGCCTTCTTCTGCGCCATGGACTAGAGGAGAAAGCGCCTCGGTCATATCCGTCGGGTTTTCTTGCTCTATTGCCTCTCGCAGTGTCGCTTCCGGAATAAGTGAGACGAACTGCTCTGTCTGCAGCAACACAACATCCCCTTCCTCAAGATACCCTGATGCGCTTTTTATTATTTCGTTATGTTTTTCCTGCTCAAGAAGAACGCCGAATATGCCTTTTCGCTTTATCATAACCTTGCCACCACCAAGGAGGAAAAGGTAAAGAGTAGTATTTTTAGCAAACGCAAGGCAAAATGATGCAGAGGCTGTTTTTGGAATAACCGCAATGACATCGGAGAGCGCTTTTTTAATCGTCACAAGGTTTTTCTCCTCAAGCGTAAAAAACTCTGCCTCAAGGCTATTGAGGACTTCTTTGCCAAGCGCATTCAAGGGTTTATCCTCACCCGATTCTTTTGTCGTTAAAGATAAAACGGCAAAGAGGCTACCAGCGTGGTACGCCTGCGACCAGGAGGTAGAAGTTGGGGTAGCAACGATCTTTCCAAAACTTACGTGTTGGTTGGGCATTGGCTATAGTATAACAAGGCTTAAGAAAAAAAGCGAAACTGTTGCGATAAAGTAAGCAATTGCCAAGCCTTGCACGACTGAGGAAGCATGAGCCTCCCGCACAAAAACAATTCTGTTGAGCGATCTGATATTGGTGAGAATGACAAATACTATAATGCAATAGAGAAACAAGAAGGATGCAATAAGAACTTTGATGATAAATCCAAAATCAAAATCAGTAAAAAAGGTAAGCAATGAGTCAGGCATAGATTTATCCTTCTAAAAGACCAGATATGATATCACTTGCTGTACTAAGCTTCGGTACTGACAGAAATTCAATGTTCTGTTTGATCCCTTGTGTTTGCATATAGATATCGCCAAAATTGAAAAAACTCTGGAGAAAACCACGCTGCTCGTAGTCGATATGTATGATATCTTGAATCGTTGCCGAAGCTACATTCCGGTTGGTAATGCCATTTAAGTCAATATCAACGACCCGAAGGTTTGTGACAATGCCGACGTTATAAAACCAGGCAGTAAATTGCAAGAGCGCATAGCCAATGACCGCAAGATAGTAAAATCCAAGCCCTATTATCCAATAAGCCGAAGGCGTAAATTCGTAGCCGACAAGCGGCAGTGAAAAAGGAAGAAAAAACGGGGTAATAAGCAATACAAGAGTAATTGCAACCCAGGGAACATTTGTGACAATATGCCGTCGTAAAAAAAGAATTATCTCTTCGTTCTCTTCCTGATTTTCAAAGGTAATACCTTTTGGGTTTTTGCAAAAAGTCGTCAACAACCCCATTTTGTCTGAGGTGCTTTTGTTGACTTCTTTTTTTGTTGGCTTTGCGAAAGATGCAGGTGACGTATCTGCTACGAATAGATCAGGCATAGCGCAATGATAGCAGAGAGTATCAGAAGTATCAAAAGTATCAGGGGTATCAGAAGCTATATTTCTCCCCTTGATACACTTGGTACCCCTGGTACATATGATACCCTTCGTCTTACTTTTTCTCTATATTAAAGAAGGCAAAGCCTGATTGGGGAATTGAGAGATACCCGGGCGCGCGAAGGTTAAACGCTGTCTTAAAGTTCGTGCCGCTTAGGCGTTTTTCCCCTTTGTCCGTTTGGAAAACAACCTCATTGGTCGTGCCGTTCCCTTGCAAGACGCTCACGCTTGAGACGCTTGAGATGCCGCCTCCATACTTGTCTGAGACAGAGCGAAGCTCATCTAGGCTGTAAGGATTTCCACCCCAGCACGATGTCGTTACCGGCGTGACCCGGCCGGTTTCATCGCCGGAGCCGCCATTGTAAAGGACATAAGCTGCATTGATAATATCAGCCATATCTGAGCTTGAAAGCCACGGGTTATTCCGGCCGCATTTGTCAGATGATGAGCTGTAGCCTTTTGTGTACCAGGCTTTATAAAGCCATGGAGATCCGCCTATCTTGTCATAAGTTTTTTCAATAAAATCTCCTCCCCCGCTACCATCAGTCGTATCCCAGCCGATTGGCGATGCAAAGCCGCCATGCGTTGAGGCATAATATGTAACAACGTCTTCTATCACCTGTCCGCGGGTTGCGTCAACTGCCTGTCTCCATGCGTCAGGCGGACTTTGGGCTTTGCCGTCGTTATACACCTGACACGCCTCAGTCGTGCAAATCTCGCGCCCCTCAGTTTTGTATCGATACGCATAGGTTCTTGCGGCGATGGCCTGCGCCTTAAGCGCCTCAGGATGCCAGGTGGATGGCATCTCAGCGATCCCCAAAAGATACTTTCCTTCAAAATCCATTTCGCCGAATCCTGCTACTTTAATTGTGCCTCCCGTATCCTTGCCAACAGGTTCTTTACCAAAGTAGGCCTTAAGAATTGTCTTATGATCTTGGCCAGATTGCGCCCTACCACGTGCGCCATACTGACTCATGCCTTTTCTATGCGTATGCGCGCCAAAGGAAAACGCTGCAAAGGATCCTGAGGGCGCTTGTTCGCGGAAGCCTTTGATTGAGGCGTTGTAATCGTCTGCCAGGTCGCTATCGCCTATTGTTGCGGTAAAGGTTCCTGATCTAGCGTTTAAAATTTCATTTTGCTTTGCGGTGAGCGCTGCAAGTTTGCTTGATACGTCCTGCTGGTAGGCTTTGGCACCCTTTACAATTCCGTCAAGCTTTTCCGATTGTTCATCAAGGCTTGCCTTGACCGTTACCAACCGATCCTGCTCACTTTTAAGCATTTCCTTTTTCTTCTCAAGATCAACAATAGAGAGTGCGATAGTGGTTATAACGCTTTTATCCTGCTCTGTCGTTGCGCGCTGGTAGGCAAGAAATTGTGTCACTTCAGAGGCATCTGAAGAAGACAGGAACAGTAAAAGCGGCGTATTATGATAGCTCTTGATATAGAAATTCCTGACTGATTTATTGAGGACGACTTGTTTTTCCATAAGCGATTCATATCCTTTATCGATTCCTTTTTTCTTCACCTCAATATCCTGTTCAATCGCCGTCACTTTATGTTTGATTCCTTCAATTTGTGTGCGTAAGTTGGTAAGCTGCGACTCAAGCGGCTTGGTCGCGGCAATCGATTGATTCAAAGCATTCGTTAAGTCACCGATCTGTTTATTAATATCATCCAGTTCATCCGATGTGCTTTGCGGAACCGCAATAAAAAGTGACAGCAAAAAAAAGATGATAGGGAAAATGAGCAGACGTGTACGCATAGGGCTGAAGTACTATTATAGCAGATTGAAAAAGACCTGCTTCTTCTCATGCTTTACGTTCTTGAAAAAATGTGCTATCCTTACGCCATCTTCTTTCCCAGACAATATGGACGAACAATCACAGTTCTCAAATATTGGAGGATCCTCGGTTACAAAAACATCGCGCCGGCCAAAAATGTTGGCGTTTGTGGTACTATTTCTTATCCTCCTTGGGGTATCAATCTACATCGGTTCACGCTTTTTAGGCAAAAGGGAGGGGACAGAAGGCCAAGTACCGACACCGACCATCACCCTTGCGCCAAGTGCCACGCCGACACCGACTGAGGAGGTAGCACCGACATCTGCCAAAGCAACACCAAAGCCGACGGCAAAAGCCACGCCTCCAAGCGGAACAGGTAAAGCAAGTCTGGCTATAAGTGTGCAAAACGGAAGCGGAGTGAGTGGAGCTGCTGCCAGCATGGCGGCAACGCTAAAAAACGCGGGGTACACTGTTTCATCAACCGGAAATGCTGATAACTTTGACTACGAGGACGTCACCATAAAAGTAAAAAGTACAAAAAGTAGCTTCCTCAATCAGTTGAAGACTGATCTCTCAAACGGTTATACTGTTGCCAATGCGACCGCCGATCTTCCCGCAAGCGAGGAAGCAGATGTCCTTATTATTGTCGGAAAATAGTACAATAAACATATGTCCTACGATGTTGTTACTGTCGGCAACGCACTCTACGATATTCTCCTCACGCTAGAAGACACAAGCGAGTATTACCACATAGATCCAAATGAGCAAATGCTTTGTATAAAAATGGGCGAGAAAATTCCGGCCAGGACAGCAACGCTCTCCACGGGTGGAGGAGCGTGTCGGATTGCAATTGCGCTTTCCCGACTTTCGAAAAAAACAACTGTTTTTGCCGCTTTGGGAAAAGACACCCTTTCAGAAAGTATCATTTCCATGCTCGTTGAGGAAAACGTAGACACCTCTTATCTTTCAAAAACCCTACCGACCACATCGCTTGCCATGGGGTTAAGCTGTAAAGGCGAGCGAACGCTTTTTACCTATCATAATGAGACGCAGTCGGACTTTGATTTTTCAGGAGTATTAACAGATTGGGTATACCTGGCTGCGTTGGGAGGAGAATGGGAAGAAGGACACCAACAAGTTGTAGAATTTGTTCGGACAAATAATCTGAAATTGGCATTTAATCCTGGCGCATCGCAATTTGCAAAAGGAACAGCGAGTTTTTTACCAACGCTTAAGATTACAGATATATTGTTTGTAAACAAAGAGGAAGCAGAAAAAATCGCCGAGAGGAAAACAGATAACATAGATGCATTGCTCAAAACGTTACAAAGTTTTGGGCCAAAGCGCGTTGCAATAACCGATGGAAAGCGCGGGTCATTTAGTCTTGATACGGATGGGAGCATGTATAGATTGCCTATTATGGACGAGCCGGTCGTTGAAAAAACAGGCGCAGGAGACGCGTATGCGGCGGGATTTCTCTTTGCTTTTCTTAACAACCAGCCTATACCCGTTGCCATGCAATGGGGCACTGCACTTGCGGCATCGGTTGTGGGAAAAATCGGTGGACATCATGGTTTGTTGACAGCCGCGGAGCTTGAGG
>CAZTFV010000044.1:0-10073 GCA_964613075.1 uncultured Gammaproteobacteria bacterium
TCGGTGGACATCATGGTTTGTTGACAGCCGCGGAGCTTGAGGAGATGTTGAAAAAACCAACAGTACCAAAGACAGAACCGTTTAAGATGAAACATTATTCTTCGAGCAAGGGCGATAGCCCGCGTCGAGAAATATAATGCAATAACTAGTTCTCGACTACGCTCGAACAATAAAGCATTAGCAAGATATGAAAGTTTACTTAGGCACAGACCATGCAGGTTTTCAATTAAAAGAGCATATAAAGCGTTTTTTGCAGAAAGAAGGGCATGAGGTAGTTGACGAAGGCGCCCTTGAGTTTAACAAAACAGATGACTATCCAGATTTTATTGCTAAAGCGGCACGAAGCGTTGCAAAGGACAAGGGCTCATTCGGCATTGTCTTTGGTAAATCAGGCGCAGGCGAGGCAATCGTTGCCAATAAAGTCAACGGAATCCGCGCAGTCCTCTGCTTCAAATCTGAGAACGCGCGACTCGCCCGCGAACACAATGACGCAAATGTCCTCTCCCTCGGCGGCGGGTTTATTACGCCAGAAGAAGCAGAAGAAGTCAGCAAAGCGTTTCTTGAAACGCCATTTTCAAACGAAGAAAGACACGTGAGGAGGATAGAGAAGATAAAGAAAATAGAAGAAGTAAATTGACCTAAGTAATTTAGTCATTAAACAATTGTCTCGCGAAGCGAGATCTGGCTTCGCCAGAGGATTTCTTTAGAAATTAGAATAATTAGAGCAATTAGAAATTTTATGTGCGATATTCTCCCCGGTATTTTAGAAAAAGACTGGAGCGCAATTGAGAAGAAAATACAATTGGTAAAGCCTTTTGCAAAAGCAATCCACATTGACCTACTTGACGGCAAATTTGCCCCCAATACTTCTTTTTTGCACCCTGCGCCATTTGCAAAGTATACACATGATCTGTTTTTTGAACTCCACATGATGGTAGATAATCCTATCAAATATCTACAGCCATTCGCAGACGCTGGGTTTAGAAGATTTATTGGTCACATCGAAATGATGCCGGATCAGGTAGCGTTTGTTAACAGAGCAGAAAGAATAGGCGAAGTCGTCTTGGCAATAGATGCGCCAACAGACACAAGCGCAATAAAAGTGCCGCTTATTGACCTTGATGGATTACTTGTCATGACAGTTAAAGCAGGTTTCTCAGGGCAAAGTTTTCTCCCTGAGAATCTAGAAAAAGTAAAGGCATTACGGAATAAAACAGAGCTTCCGATTGAAATTGACGGCGGCGTTACTGACGCGTATATAAAAAAAGCGCTCAAGGCTGGCGCAAATCGATTTGTTGCAACCAGTTTTCTTTTCAAATCCGACTCACCAGAAAATCAATACAAGCTGCTGCAAAAATCCTGCAAGACGATATAGAGTTATAAGTTATAAGTTATGAGTCCTAAGTGTGAAAAACTCATAATTCAGCACTCATAACTCATAACTTTTTTCAGAAGCTTCTTCTTTGAAACTTGCGAAATGGTGTTGGAGTAATGCCGCAGGGAGCAGTATGCTCCGCTCCTTTTATAAAATACTCTATTCTTCCTCGACACGGCTTTTGTACCACATCCTCTGGCATCAAAGGACGCTTTTCAGGAGTTTTCGTTAGTAAATCAGCCATAATTTGATGCCAGATAGGCGCAGCGCCCGTTATGCCCGAGGCGAGCGTTGGACTCATTGGGGAGTTGTCGTTATTGCCAACCCACACTGCAACGACAAAATCCCGGGTATACCCGATCGTCCAGTTGTCCCGTTTATTATCAGTCGTGCCGGTTTTTACTGCCACTGTGTGCCCCGGAATAGTAAGCGGTGAATTACTGCCAAACACCGCTGTGCGGGTCTGGTTATCAGAAAGAATATCAGAGATGATAAATGCAACACCTTCTCGCAACACGCGGTGGCCATTATCGTTCTCTTTCTGCTCAAGGGTATTTCCCTTATAATCAGTGATTTTTAAGATGGGATTAAGGTCATGCCGAACCCCGCCATTTGCCAGCGTGCCGTACACCGTTGCCATATCAAGCATTGTCACTTCCGCAGCGCCCAAGGTAATAGAGAGGCCATAGTTGTCAGGATCTCCCCAGCTTTTAATCCCCATCTCCTTGCCCAAGGTAACCATAGCAGGAATGCCTATTTGATGGAGCGTCTTAACCGCCGGGATATTTAAGGAATTCGCAAGCGCAAATCGAAGCGTGACAGAACCTCTATATCGTCCGTCGTAGTTAACCGGAGAGTAAGGGAGAGACCCGGCAATTGTATAGGTTGTCGGCGTATCTTGAAGGATTGTTGCAGCCGTCATCCCGCGACTTAAGGCCGCGCTATAGGTAACGGGTTTTATAGAGGATCCTGGCTGTCTCTCTGAAGTAGTAACATTAAAGCTGCCTCCGTTTTTATCTGTAAAATCTTTACTACCTACCATTGCTAATATTTCACCCGTTTTTGGGTTAGTTATAAGCGCAGCGCCGTTTGTAAGGTTAAGGTACGTCTCTTTTGCTACCTCCTCAGACACAATCTTCTGCGCCATCTCATATGCCTTAAGATCAAGAGTGGTAACGACCTGCAATCCGCCTCGCTCAACCATTGCCAACCCATACCGGCCTGTAAGAAGACCCTTCACATACTCGACAAAATGCGGTGCGTAGATGGCAATACGCGGAGACTTAAACTTCACCGGCTGTTTCAAGGCTGTATCAGCCTGCTTTCTCGTTATAAACCCGAGAGTGACCATTCTATTCAACACTTCCTTCTGCCGTTTCTTCCAAAGCGTCGGGTAAGGACCATAGGGAGAATAGGTACTTGGTGCTGCGGTAATGCCTGCCAAAAATGCACTTTCCGAAAGTGTCAGATCTTGCACTTTTTTATCAAAATACACCTCTGATGCTGCCTCCACACCCCAGGCGGTTCCGCCATACGGCACTTGATTGAAGTACATCTCAAGAATCTGGTCTTTGCTGTACAACCGTTCTGCCCAAAAAGCAAGTGTAACTTCCTTTATTTTCCGAATAACCGTCGGCTCAGGCGTTAAGAGCGATGACTTAATAAGTTGCTGCGTGATCGTTGAGCCGCCTTGAAAACTATGCCCCGTGATATTTTCGCGCAGGGCGCGGATAATGGAGGCGACATCAAAACCCGGATGTTTATAAAAATTCTTATCTTCAATTGCCAATGTTGCTTGCTGCAGGTGCTTTGGCACTACGGACAAAGGGATAAGCGTTCTATTCTGCTGCGCGTAGACCTGGTAGAGAAGCACACCACTCCGATCATAAATTTTAGTTGTTTGACTTGGGTGTCTGGTGGTTAGCTCGCGCGGACTGGGAAGGTCCAAGAGAAAAATAGCAGTCGCCAGCGGCATAAAAAGAAAAAAGAAAGAAAAAACCGTTCCCAGCACAAAATATTTCAGCTTTACTCCGAAAGAAAATGAAGACGCTTGCTGTTTTTTTCGCCGTCTTCGCTTCAGTAAAAAATGACCGACACTGGCTCCGACTCTTTTTCCAAATAACAGTTCCTGTTTCAGCAGAGAAAAAACAAAAGAGAGAAAATCAAAAAGTACGAGGAGTACGAGGAGGAGAAGATAAATAATATGTAGCAAAACTACCATAAGAAACGCGAAAGAGGAACTATGTGAGCAGGATCGGCAACGATTATACTAAAGGGGTAGAATGTTGAAAAGAGAGAAAATATGCTTTTTATGGAGTGGGACTTGGAGTAGGGCGGGGGCAGCTCACGCAGTACCGATTACCCATCGGATCAATAAGGACTGCTTCTTCCCGCTCTTGGACGTTGTCTGTTTGTCCTGGTTTTGCCAGATCATTTGTCCCTTTATCGATAAATACTTTCTGCCGGGTTAAGCTCACTTTCTTTGGCGGAACATCTTTGAGGAAGTATTCCCGCCGTGTCGGACAGCGATCGGGCGAACCCTCTGGTCCCGGAAGAAGCCCGGTAGTTGAGCAAACAATTCGCTGCAGAACATCAGATGGTTGTTTTAACTGTGCAACAGTTTTCCTCTCCAGCATATGCGACATAATACTGTTCCAAATAGGCGCTGCACCTGTAACGCCTGAGACAATGCCGCTCATCGGGGTATGATCGTTGTTGCCGACCCAGGTCGCAACCAGAATATTGGGTGTATAGCCAATTGTCCAGTTATCGCGGTAGTCATTTGTCGTTCCTGTTTTGACCGAGACAACTTTTCCAGGGATCCTAAGCGCAGAATTTGCTCCAAACGCTGCAGTTCTTGCGCCGTTATCTTGCAAAATGTGGGAAATAATAAATGCTACTCCGGGCGGAATGACTTTCCTGCCAAATATAGGACTAACTGGTGGTCTGTACTCCTCAAGCACGCGTCCGTTTCTGTCGGTGACTTTCAGTACCGGATGCAAATCAATTCGGTATCCCTGGTTGGCAAAAACCCCAAAAGCAGTCGCCATATCAAGCATCGTCACTTCGCCGCCTCCGAGTGTTAAGGAGAGGCCGTACTGGCTAGGATCCTTAAATGTGGTAATACCCATGGCCGAAGCAGTCGCAATCATCGCTTCAAGTCCGTTATACTTGAGCATCTGCACCGCCGGAATATTATAGGAATTAGCAAGTGCTTCTCGCATCTGTACAACACCATGAAATTTTCCATCATAGTTTTTCGGACAGTAGGTGGGGTGGCCAGGGGATGGGAAGCAGACCGGTTGATCAATAAAAGGAGATGCTGCCGCGTATCCTTTAATAAGTCCCACAGCATAGTTAATAGGCTTAATCGATGATCCGGGTTGCAACTTTGCCAGCGTGACATTGACATTGCCATCTGTCGCCTCTGTCTCAAAGTATCCCCGACTCCCGACCATCGCGAGAATCTCGCCTGTTGCAGGATTTGTAGTAACAGCCGCACCGTTACTGACTCGATAGTTCTTAAGCTTTGCCACCTCTGATGCGACGGTTGCTTGCGCAAATTCTTGGGTCGGCAGATCAAGGCTTGTGATAATGGTGAGGCCACCCTGTTCTACGGTTTGTGTACCGTATTTCTTTGCTAGTAATTCTTTAACATACAGGACAAAATGAGGCGCGAGGATATTGCTTGAGAATTTTTGATAGCGAAGCGGTTGTTGTATCGTTTGTTCTTCCTGGTCTTTTGTAATATATCCCTGCTCGCGCATCCTTCGCAAAATATCTTCCTGCCTGGCTTTTGCCAGCTCCGGCCGCGAGCCAAAAGGCGAGTAGATAGACGGAGCTTCAGGCAAGCCTGCAAGCAGTGCCGCTTCAGCAAGGCTAACATCCTTTGCCGATTTAGCAAAATACGTTGCGCTTGCCGCCTCAACGCCATATGCAGTACCCCCATACGGAACTTGATTCAGATACATTTCAAGAATTTGATCTTTTGAATACAGAAGCTCTGTTGCAAATGCCAAGAGTACCTCCCGCGCTTTTCGCTTAACTGTCTGCTCAGGAGAAAGGAGACTGTTTTTTACCAGTTGCTGGGTGAGCGTTGAGCCACCCTGAATCCGTTTCTTAAAAATAGTTGAATAAAATGCCCGGGCAATCCCGCGAAAATCCACAGCGCCGTGCCGGTAAAAGTCTTTATCCTCAACCGCAATGGTTGCCTGCTGAATCGACTTTGGTATTTTTGCAAGCGGAACAAACGTCTGATTGCGGTTTGTGTATACGGTATATAAGAGCGTATTATTCCGGTCGTAAATACGTGATGATTTCGCAAGCGATGCACTCTTGAGCCTTGTAGGCGAAGGAAGATCTTTTAAGATAAACCAATAAAAAAGCCCGACCAGAACAAGAATGGGGATAAGGACAAACCAGGAAATTTTCAGTAGCCGACGCTTGAGTGCGGAAAATGTTTTCTTTGGCACTTTTTTAAAAATGACATTTCCCATTTAGTTATGATAGCATTTTGAAGCCAAGATGAGAAGTTTTGAGGCTAGACACTTGATACTAGAAGCTAGATCTTGATACGTTCAGTTTCATGAACGTATCTTGAGGTTGCCTGCCTGCCGGCAGGCAGGGATGTTTGAAGATAGAAAATCCAACTTCTATTATCTAGATTCAAATTCTAATTTCCAGTTTCTAGTGTCTATCATCAAGCTGTTTCTGTGGTGCGCATGCTATACTAACTCTATGTCCGGCCTCTCGTCTTTTCTATCTTCCTTGCTACCAAATCTGCAAGGGAATGTGCTTGATTTGGTGATTTTGGGCATTGTTGCCTTTTACGCCTACGAAGGATATGCATTGGGATTTGTCGCCGCATGCATTGATCTGGTAAGCTTTTTGCTCTCCTTCACCATCTCATTAAAAGGCTACAGCATTCTAAGCCCCGTACTGGTACATGTATTCAATATTCCGCCGGGATTTGCCAATGCAATCGCCTTTTTTCTAACAGCGCTTTTCAGCGAAATTGTCCTAAGCATTATACTTCGAAAAATTGTTGCCAGATTCTCCGCGGTAACCAAACTGAGTCTTTCTGCCGCTGGCTCGCAAAAAGCAAACCATCTCTTAGGTATCCTTCCCGGCTTAGCCTCATCGCTCATTATTTTATCTTTCCTTTTAACACTCGTCATTGCCCTGCCATCCTCGCCCTTTCTCAAGGACGTCATCGGTACATCCTACATTGGTTCCCGCCTCGTCACAAACGCAGCGGCGTTTGAGAGGCGCCTCAATGATATCTTCGGCGGCGCGCTGCACGAAACGCTGAATTTCCTCACCATAGAACCACAAAGCAATGAAACAATAACGCTTCGCTTTACAGTCGCCAATCCGACCATCGATTCCCAGGCAGAGCAAAAAATGTGGCAGATGGTAAATAGAGAAAGAGAGCGAGTAGGCTTGAGGCCCTTGGAGTTTGATAATACGCTTGCCAGTCTGGCACGGGATTACTCACGCGATATGTTTGTCCATGGCTACTTTTCCCACTACGATCCAGAGGGAGAATCACCCTTTGACCGGATGGGAAGTGCTGACATAAGGTATCTCTCGGCAGGGGAGAATTTGGCACTTGCCCCAAGCGTAGAGATAGCCATGCGTGGACTGATGGATAGCCCGGGACACAGAGCAAATATGCTATCTGAAAACTTTGGCAAAATCGGCATCGGCGTCATGGATGGGGGTATCTATGGCAAGATGTTTACTCAAGAATTCACAGATTGACAACAGAGGACAGCTTAGCCATTTGGCTGCTTTAAGTCTTTTTCATACATTATCCCTGCTTTTTACTCAGAAGAAAACACTCCTTTTTTAATATACTGTTTGATAAGTGATTGGTACGGGACGTTGATCTCGTTTGCCTTTTCCTTGACTCGATTTAACAAATATTCAGGAATTCGTATCGAGACTGCTCGAGAAGTAGGTTTAAGATTAGGAAAACTCACCCGTTCAAAATCAGAGGGTTCAAAGTATTCTGATAAATCAAGATTCCACCAGAATTCTCGTTCCTCAGCTTCATTTTTAAACTTTGGTAGTTTCAGTTGTTTCTTCATAGAGATGCACCTCCTTTCGGTTGATATCTCGGGCTGAAATGATTCTAATTTTATCCCCTGTTTGTGTAAATGCAATGTAGAGTAATCTGTTTCTTCTCGTTTTTCCTAAGAGGATAAAACGCTTTTCAACTTGCGAGTGCAAAACGTCTTTAAAAATAATTTTATTTTCATCCAAAAATGCCTCTTCAGCTTCTTTATCTTCGACATTGTGTTTTCTATTTTTTTCGATGTTGCCCTTGTCCCACACAAAATCAAAAACTCGCTTGTTAATCCTCATGTATATACCACATTATACATTTAACTACAGAACTCGTACCTTGTCAAGGAGAAAATTAACGCGATTGATGGGGGGGATCTATGGCAAAATGCCTGCCCCGTACACGCGCTCTTGCGACGCGTGCACGAAGAGCACGGGAGCAAGTAAGCGTTGTGCGGGGTTCACGCAGGAATTTACGGATTAGGATTCATTACGGAATCTTAAGATCAAAAATCAAAGATTAAAGATCAAAGCCAAGTTCAAAAATAAAAGCTTTGGACTTTGCGCTAGGTTTTGCTTTTTGCATTTTGATCTTTGCGCTCAATGTTAAGGTTTAGAAATAAGACGTAGTTTTCCTCTTGCTTGATTGTATCTGACGAGATATACTCTTTCTATGATTCGGGTGGCGATCAACGGATACGGACGAATAGGGAGAGTTGCGCATCGCGTCATCCTTGAGCGGTTTACAGACAAAATAGAGGTCGTTGCCATAAACGCCGGTTCCTCAACAGACATCAAAGGCTGGATGTACCTGCTAAAGTATGATTCTGTTTATGGGATTCTTCAGAATCATACTTTAAATCTCAAATCTCAAATCTCAAATCTCAAATCAAATTTCAATAACCAAAATGCAAATGACAAAAATAAAGACGGACTGATTGGCTATCTGATTATCGACGATAAAGATATTCCTGTGTACTCGCAAAAAGACCCTAGTCTTCTTCCCTGGAAAGATTTGCAAGTTGACGTCGTCCTTGAATGCACAGGCAAATTTACCAAAATGGAGAAAGTAAAAGCTCATCTTACTGCGGGTGCAAAAAAGATTGTCCTATCAGCGCCTGCCAAAGACCCTTCGACCCATTCGGTTACCTCAGGGCAAGCAAGCTCAGGGCAAGTGATACCGACCTATGTCTTGTCAGTAAACAGCGATCAGTACAAAGGCGAGGCAGTAATAAGCAACGCTTCTTGCACGACCAACTGCATAGCACCGGTTGCCAAAATCATAAGCGATACATTCGGTGTAGAGAAGGCCATGATGACGACTGTTCATGGCTATACATCAGATCAGAGACTGCATGACGGAGGACACAAAGACTATCGCCGCGCCCGCGCTGCGGGAATAAATATTGTTCCCACATCGACAGGCGCCACAATTGCTGCTGCCAAAACAGTGCCAAGTCTTGAAGGAATTTTCCAGGGCCTTGCGCTTCGCGTGCCGGTGCCTGTCGGATCACTCTCAGACTTCACCTTCCTTCTGAAAAAAGACACAACCAAAGAAGAAGTCAATGACGCACTGAAAAAAGCAGCAGAAAGCACAGAATACAAAGGTATTCTTGCGGTGACAGAGGACCCACTCGTCTCATCAGACATCATTGGCGATCCTCATTCATCAATCGTTGACCTCACGCTTACGCAAGTCGTCGGAGGAAATATGGTAAAAGTAATTGCCTGGTATGACAATGAATTTGGCTATGCGAATCGCTTGGCCGAGGAAGTGCTGCTGGTTGGAACTGATAAGTAACTTATGAAGGAGCCGATAGATCTTCCCAATATCCGTATCATCGCCATCTCAGGTAAAATAGGCGCCGGCTCAACAACGCTTGCCAAAGGCTTAGCCAAAATCCTCGGCTGGAAGCAGTTAGAAGGTGGCGAAATTTTCTGGGAGGCAGTCAGAAAACGTATGGGGCTTGATCCTAAAAACACAGATCTTCGTCCCGATGTGGAAGATGAGCTTTTTGACGCGCAGCTGAAGAAAATACTCCATGAAGACAAGCATGTTATTCTTGAGACCAAGCTCGCCGGCGTCAATGCACAAGGGATTGATGGAGTATTTAAAATCGCCATTATTTGTGAAGATAGAAATGGCGTTGATCAGACAGCAATCCGCATTGATCGTCTAGTGAACCGGGAAGGGATTCCAGTCGAAGAGGCAAAAGAAGAAGTGCTGACACGTGAAAAAAATGACCTTGATAAATGGCGAAGGTTGTATGCCAATAATGATCCCGATTGGGTATATTGGGATAAAAAATACTACGATCTGGTGATTAATACATTTGATCATAATCAGGAAGAAAGCGTACGACTTGCACTTGACGCGATAGGGTATAAGCCTTAATCCTGTAGTCTTATCCGCCTTCGCAGAAAACCACGACTTTAGTCGTGGATGAATGCGATAATCTGCTACGGTGGATGTCGCCCTTTTGAAAAAATATAGGCGGATAACCCCTCCGAAGCTCTGCAAAGCAGAGCGAAGGGGGGTAATTTAAGGCACCACGGCTTTAGCCGTGGGGCTCCATCTCTTGAAAAACGAAACGTTTTACCGTATAGTATCCAAATACATGATAATACT
>CAZTFV010000045.1:0-9399 GCA_964613075.1 uncultured Gammaproteobacteria bacterium
GATGAACAGCAGCGATTTGGCGTGGAACAGCGGGGAATCATACGACAAAAAGGTAAAAATCCGCACCTTTTGACTATGACTGCGACACCGATTCCGCGAACCGTTGCCCTCACGCTCTATGGTGATTTGGATATGTCATATCTTGACGAAATGCCAAAAGGCCGGCGCATTGTCAAAACTTGGCTCATACCGTCTGAAAAAAGAGATGCAGGCTACGATTGGATCAGAGGACAAATACAAAAAACAAAATCACAAGCGTTTGTTATCTGCCCATTCATTGAAGAGTCAGAGAGTATGCAGACAGTCAAAGCAGCGACGAAAGAATACGAACGACTGAAAAAAGACATATTTCCTGACCTTCGACTTGGCCTGCTCCATGGCAAATTAAAAGGGAAAGAAAAAGACGAAATATTGTCTAGTTTTAGAAAAGGGGAATACGATATCCTCGTCGCTACCCCGGTGGTTGAAGTCGGCATTGACATCCCAAACGCAACCATTATGCTTATAGAAGCGTCTGAGCGATTTGGCCTTGCCCAGTTGCACCAACTGAGAGGAAGGGTAGGGCGGGGCAGTAAGCAGTCGTATTGTCTATTGTATACCGAATCAAAAAGTTCGCAGACGATCAGTCGACTAAAAGCTATGGAGAGACACTACGTTGGTGCCGAGCTTGCAGAACTGGACCTCAAGCTTCGCGGTCCCGGAGAGCTCTACGGCGCGATGCAATCAGGGCGCGTGAGTCTTAAAATTGCGTCTTTTTCCGATTTTCCACTTATTGAAAAGGCAAGAAATGCAGCTGAACGACTCTACCCACATATATCAGATTACCAGAAGTTAGCTGAGAAACTACAACCCAATATAGATAAAGTTATATCTCCAGATTAGATTCGATCTTGCAACTGAAGCTAAGATAGGGTAGAATAGACGATAGATGATTGAAGATGGAAGATAGTAGTAGACGATAGAAGGTAGAAGATAGATCATTTTCTATCTTCTTATTCTACCTTCAACCACTACTTTCAACTTTCTATTTTCTATCTTCTAAAAGCCATGCCGCAGGAACCAAAAAAACGACATTCACGAGCCAGGCAAGGCAAAAGACGCGCAAGCATCAGGCTTGAGATGCCGCAGATGACAACGTGTCCAAATTGTGGAAATAAACACATAGCGCATAAAGTGTGTCCCGCGTGTGGGTACTACAAAGGGCAGCAATATATTGCAATGAAGCAAAAGCAGGCAGGCACATCATCCCGGCATGAAAACTCCTGATGATCCACGACATCTGCGAAGAAAACATCTTATAGAGGAATTATTTCGCAGTGATTTTCACCAGCAAAAAGTAAATCCGCAGGCGGAGAAGATTTTAGAGCAAAAGACAACGCTTGACAGGCATATTCAGAAAGCAGCGCCTGAATATCCGGTTGAAAAAATTAATAAAGTTGATCTGGCGATCCTTCGGCTTGCGGTGTATGAGCTTTTGATAGAAAAAAAAGAGCCGCGCAGTGTCATACTAGATGAGGCAATAGAGCTTGCCAAAGAATACGGGGGAGACACCAGCCCTGCGTTTGTGAATGGGGCACTGGGGAAGATTATCGCAACATGAAAAAGATACCTGCGTTTCATAGTAAAAAGCTTTTTGAACAAGCATTCATTCACCGCTCATATCTTAATGAAACCACTGAGGATATTGAGTCAAATGAGCGGCTTGAATTTTTAGGCGACAGCATTCTTTCCTTTGTCGTATCTGATTATCTTTACCATACGTATCCTGACTTTAACGAGGGCATTCTCACAAACCTTCGTTCCTTAGTCGTCAATACCAAAAGCCTAGCAGCAATTTCCAAAGAGCTCGAATTCGGTAAGCATCTCAAACTTTCACGTGGAGAAGAAGAGTCAATGGGTCGTGAAAATGCATCATTACTGGCAAATGCATTAGAGGCGTTCATCGGCGCATTATTTATGGATCAAGGTATTGAAGTTGTTCGCGAATTTCTCAATAGCACCCTTATTCCACATATTGCCGAGCATGTGCAAAAAAGAACTTTTAAGGACCCAAAAAGTCTTTTGCAGGAGTATGTCCAGTCGCAAAAGGAGAATTCGCCTGTGTACAAAGTCCTTCATGAAGCAGGGCCACCGCACGCAAAAGTCTTTACTGTCGGAGTATATGTAAAAAGTGTACTTTGGGGCAAGGGAATCGGCAAGTCAAAGCAAGAAGCAGAGGAAAAAGCTGCGCAAGAAGCGCTCAAAAGTCATAAAAAGCAGTACGCTTCGCATCTTGTGAATAAGCAATAAGCATGGTAAAATACCATGACGAACGAAGATTATGTCGCTAGTAATTAGACTTTCGCGAATGGGGAAAAAAGGTGAGCGTAAATTCCGCATTGTTGTCATGGAGAAAAGGAGCCGTCTGGGCGGAGCACCGGTTGATACCTTAGGCTGGCATGAAAAAGGCAAAGATGGCGGCAAAAAAAATATCAATATGGAACGTTTCAATTATTGGGTAGCTAAAGGCGCAATTCCCTCCCAAACAGTTGCAAAAATCGCCGCAGCATGAAAGATACTTTGCTTTACATTATTACCGCACTTGTTGAGCACCCCGATGAGGTAGAGGTTTCTGAAGAGCAGGCAGATGATATAACCAATTTCACGGTGAAAGTAGCTAAAGAAGACATGGGGCGAGTCATCGGAAAAGAGGGTAAAGTCATCAGAAGTATCCGCAATGTGATGAAGATAAAGGCAATGAAGCAGAATAAACGGATTAATATCACGCTCGCCGAAGACTCACCAGAATCCACAGCATGAGCACAGACCTCTCTAGTAACTTATGCTAGAATCATAGCTCTATGAAAATCTCAATTCTCACCCTCTTCCCCGAAATGTTTGTGGGTCCCTTTGACCATTCGATTATCAAACACGCAAAGCAAAAAGGCGTAGTAGAAATTGAGCTTGTAAACATTCGTGACTTTGGAATTGGACTACACAGAATGGTCGATGATACCCCTTATGGTGGCGGCATCGGCATGGTGATGCGAGTTGACGTTGTGCATGATGCACTTGCATATGCGAAGCGAAAGGCTAAAAGCAAAAAGCTAAAAACTGTTTTACTTACCGCATCGGGAAAAACTTTTAAACAAGACACGGCCAGAGATTATTCACAGTTTGATCATCTCATCCTCGTTTGCGGACACTATGAGGGTATTGATGAACGCGTAACACAATTTGTTGATGAGCAAATTTCACTCGGAGACTTTGTCACGACGGGCGGCGAAATTCCGGCGATGCTCATTACCGATGCTGTCACGCGATTGCTTCCGGGAGTCCTGAAAGAGACTGTTACGGAAGCTGAATCCTTTAGCTTGCGAACAAAAGGCGGCGTGTCTCTTGAATATCCTCACTATACCAAACCGCAAGTATATGAAGGGCTTTCTGTGCCTGACATACTGCTTTCTGGTGACCATGCGAAGATTGCGGAGTGGCGGATGGAGCAAGCAAGGAACAAAACACAAAGGAACAGACCGGACTTATTGAAAGAAAATCAAAACGGAAATTCTTGAGTTGTTTCAGCACTCTCTCCACCTGTGGTAAGATCAAAAGGCGGCACCACCCACAAAGAGAGCTTTTTAAGAAGCGTAATACTCTGCGTAGAAAGTGGCGAAAGCAAGACTGTATCATTTAAGACAATTTTCGGCTCTTGTTTGTGATAAAAAAGGATTATTACGGTTGATGATTCTCCCTCTGCCTGCCATTGTTTTAGCTCTGCAAGCGGCAGCTTTTCTCCTATTTCTTTTATAAATGACTTTACATTTGCGATACTTCCGTCAACTTTAAGTGTCAGCTCCAAAGGGACATATTCTGACTTGGTTTTTTTGATATTGGTCAACTCTCCAACTGCAAAACTGTAATCTGATAATGCAACGCCGGAGCGGACAGCAGACTGGGTAATTGCCGTGAGAATACCCGCGTAGTCTTTTTCAAAAGGAATCGCAGAGACTGCAACAGTCAGATTCGTATCCAAATTTTGTGAGTCAAGATTATTCAGAAAAAGTGTATTGCTTTTGATGACAGCGATTCGTTCACGAGTTCGCTTAACTTCATCCTGAATTGAGAACCAACGATTCAATTGCGGGATAATAACCGTCCATAGGAGCAGGAGACAAACGAGAATGATTACCCCGAACATTGATACGGAATACCAAATAGAGTCGGAAAAGCGATAGTAAAATAACTTTATCGTCCGTATACTAAATCCGTATTTCATACCTCATTTCGTCAGTGCGACAATAAGCACATACTGCCCATTCTCCGGGTCTACCGTTAAAGAATCAATAACCACACGTCCGAATATCTTCTCTTTCTCTGTTAATCCCGAAGCCAACGCAAGAAAACCGTTAAAATCCGAAAGATTGGCGGAAGAGAAGGTAAGTGAAACTGTTTTGTCATCCATCTTAAGCGTAGTTACCTTCATGCCTGATGGAAGATTTTTTTGCAAGGCATAAATCAGCCTATCATAGGACGGCCGTTCTTTTAAAACTGCAAGAATCCGCCGTAACTGATCGTTGAGGACAAAGTATTTCGCCATTTTTTGATGTAATGCATCGATCTCAAATTTTGCAGTATTTTCTTCCTTCCTAAGCCCCGGTAGGGGAGATGAAGCAATGAGGAAAAACAAGATGATTGAAAATGTGCCGACGATAAAAAGAAGCGAAACGGCAGCGAGCCGAAGCATTTTTAAGCGCAGCCTGATACGCCGGTCATAGGTTTTCTTTTGAATAAGAAGATTAATATTACTCTTCATAGTCGCGAAGGGACAAGCCTATGGCTACGGCGAAATCAGAACCTTGTTCCATAAGATCCGGCGGTACTTCCTGGATGTTGAGCGCTTTGAAAGGATTGGCAACAATAGTATCCATGCCAATGTTTTTCACAAAGTAGGCATCAAGACCGGGCAGCTTGGCGGTTCCGCCTGCCAATTGTATTTGAGTAACAGGAGAAGTATTCTGGAATTTCTCATTGTAGAAAGCGAGCGTTTTTTTTACTTCCGATAGTATTGATGATAGTATCGGATCGATTGTCCGACCGATTTTACTCCCGAGGTTTGTGTCCATGATGCCGTAGGTTTTTTTATATTCTTCTGCCTGCTGATGCGTGAAGTTAAAATCAGAAGCAATCGCGCGGTTTATGGCAATACCGCCCAGAGGAATTGCGTAGGTAAAAACAACCGTGCCGTCCTGTACGATCGCCAAAGAGGTATTTAAGTTGCCGATATTCATAATCAGACTGGTGGGAAAGGAAGGAGTCCCGACAACAGAACGAACGACTGAGAGGATTTCCGTTTCAACCGCTGCGATAGTAAAACCGCCAAGCTCGACAATCTTCTGGTAGCGTTTTAAAAGCTCAGTTGGCGCGGCGACTAGGAGAACCTCCATCCTCAGACCTGCTTGTGTTTTTACATCGCGCCGAAGCGCCATCCAATCAAGCGTCATAGTGGAAAGAGGAGCGGGGATGTATTGTTCTGCCTCCCAATAAATAGCTGAAGACAATTCCTTATCAGATAGGACAGGCATATCGATAACCTTGGTAAAGACCTGGCTATCGGCAAGTGCAATATTGACAATTCTGGTCGGAATTTTGGCATCGGCGACCAAGTCACTAATTGATTGCGCCATCTGCTCCTGGTCAAAAGGGGATTCGGAGAAAATTCCTTTTTCAGGGGTCGGAGCGCTCATACACGCTTGAAGTGTTATGGTCTCTTTTTGTTTATCCAGCCAAACGACTTTTAAAGACGTTGTGCCGATATCGAGGCCAAAGGCAGCATCTTTCATACAGGCTTTAGGGAACTAAGAGAATATTCGGGAATAGTTCATTCGGCAGTTTGGGATACCCACGAAAGACGGATATTTTATGCTGCGTCTGGCCGGATTCGCCGACTGATTCGATATATTTTCCCTGCGAGGGTAGAATCGTACTTGCCTGTACGCCAAGCGGTGTCGCAGCATACAGCGGAATAATACGCGCGATAAGACCATTGGTAATTCCGGGTATGTCGGCGCGGTAGGCAAAATTCTTTCCTGCAAGGCTTAGATTGCCACCAGTTGCTGACGGTTGTGCAAAGAAATTTGTTGACTGGCGGGGTGGACACGGATCGTAGACAAAATGAGTTGCAGCAGGGTTATTGGCCGGACCTGTGAGTAATACAATCTCAAGCGCTGCCTGGGAATTATTTTCCGGTGTACAGACTGCCTCGCCCGGACCGCCCCAGTATACAGAGAGACTACCGGTGAAAGGATTGGAGTAATTGGAGTAATTGGAGTATTCGGATAGCCAAAGATCAACGCTGTCGTTTTTTTGGATCGGATTCCCGCTATTCATAATAATTTCATCATCTGAAACATCTGATATCGTTACCTGCTTTATTTTTGCGTTGTCGCCGACTGATAGGGAAGCGGATATGCCTTCACCGGTTTTCAATGCCTGCTCAATGCCTGCCTCAGCTGCGGTAAAAGCGCGCTGCGAGCTTTCCTCCTCCTCTGTAATCCGAAGATTGGTGATGCTTTGGGTTACCGCAGACAGTCCGACGGTGAGTGCAACTGTCACGACAAGAACAACGAGAAGCAATACCTGCCCCCGCTGATTAGGATGGAGGTTATTCATATATATATAGGTTAACAGTGACGGGGCTTGGGTGTCAACAGTGAGGAAAGGTATTATCGTCCTGCATTCCTCGGCACGACTGAGGTATGAAAATTCACCCTAGTTTGTGTATCTACAACGCCTTCACTGCTTTTTTTCTGGAGGGAAAAATCAATATCTATTTTCGGTTGGTCTGCGGATGTTCCTTGTGTACAGACAAACCAACATGATATATCAGACTCATTAGTGACGATACTCACTTCCTCAGTATTGATGAGCGATGCGCCATTTGATGCAATAGTTGGCGGATCCTCCTTTGTACAACTGAGGATAGTCTCCTGATCATCAAATCCCGTCAGTTTTACCTCCGTGTATTTTATGTCCGGGCTTAAAAGCGAGCAGTCGCTTGTAAATGCTTCTTGCCCATCAGCCCTTACACCCTGATAGTTTTTTGCAAAACGGATCATTTTTGACACCTGTGACAGAGCGTATTCACCGTTTTGTCTGACTGTTGTAATTGATGCTGCTTTACTACTCGTGCGGAGTGTAACGACGAGTATCCCGGCAATAATTGTCCCGGCAGTCGCAATAATGGCCATGATGATGAGGATCTCAATCAACGTGAAGCCTTTTTGCTTATGACGCATAGCATATGGCATATAGTTTTTTTTCATAACAGCTTTCTTTTTCCCAAATCTCCCTTACAGTATAACATCCGACAGGCACGACACAACCTCTGCCGAGTGACAGAATGGATTACTCGAATCTCTGCACCTTGGACTCTTCCAAGTAACCGTGACTGTTATCTCGGCCAGATTACTACTCGCCCCGCACGCATTTTGCTGCACGCGAACTTTACGTATGTAGACAGTGTCTATATTTGGTCTGTCGTTGCATCTTGTTTGGGCGGGAAATTCAAGCTGCGTGCTGTTTTTTGCCAAGCAGTACTCGCCGTTAAGAGTAGCAAATGTCTGATAATCAGAGTCACGCAATAAACGCAGCACTTCTGTGCCTTCTTTTGCATAATTTGTGGCAATGTGTTGATTCCGACTATATTGCGTATTGCTCAGAGACGTCGTCACCGCAACAGTGATGGCAGTAATAACCGCACCCAGAAGCGCCAGCGCAAGCAGTGCCTCGACTGCAGACTGACCCCGCTGTAATAAAAAAATCAATCTTCTTCTCATATTTATAGCCCGCTTGTGGTTATGTTTCCCAACCCGTCAATCTGAATGACTGCCTCTCTCCCGAGTCCTTCAAGGTCGATTGTACCCGGCTGGTCAACACCGCGACTGAGCACTTTGAAGAAAAATGATGTCGGCTTGGTTTTTTCCTTATTAAAGGAAATCTTATCCGGCAATTTCCTAAAGCTTGTTACCGAATCAACAGGATACGATGTTCCGCTACAGACTACTCGTATCTCGTAATCTCCGGACAAGCTACACGCATCACCCAAATTACACAGCTGCACCTTGTACCCATCAAGCGTATAGCCGTTGAGTATGCATACTTGAGGCTTTACTTGCGAGTCGGCGCGCGATTTGGCAAATTCCAGCGTATCGCGAAGCTGCCCCACAGCTGCTTTCATAGCCTGTCGATCCGAGAAATTTCTATAGCTCACGAAAGTCAAGCCGAATAGCACACCGATTAACGACACAACGATGACCAACTCTATAAGGGTGAATCCATTTGGGAACCTCCGATATCTGACCATCCAGGCAAAGCCTCCTAAACTGCTCTTTATTATTCGAGCTTGTCGAGAATATTTTCTATCATTTCATGCTTTCTTCTCCGCGCGGTCGCCTAAGGCGACCTTGGTCGAAGAATAATATCGTCGAGAACTTAATGAGCCGAGAACTTTGAACTTTTTCTCACGGATTCGTCAACGTATATGACCAGTTGTTCAGACTGTCGCATTGTGTCTTGCTGACTTTATCTGTTTTTTTTGCATCATTGATATTCTCAAGACAGGCAATTAACTCAAAAGCGCTCAAATCCGATGAGGATATGTAAGTATATTTAAATGCTTGGTCGTTGATAGGATCGCAAGGAATTTTTTGCATATAGGTAATTCCATCCTTTGCGAATTGCTCGCCGCATTGATCATTTGAAAAAGTAATTTCACTACTTGAGGGATATAGTCCGTAATCATTATGATAAATTTCAAGAGCAGTTTTTATTTGATTGAGGTCTGACTTGCGCTGCCCGTCGCGAATTCTTCCTCTTATCCCGACAAAATTTGCCATCACCAGCGTCGAGAGAATTCCGATAATCACCACCACAATAATTAATTCTATTAAGGTAAAACCCCTTGCTAATTCATAATCCTGCCTGCCGGCAGGCAAGGTCTTAATTCTTAATTCTAAATTCTTTCTCATGGTGTTACATTTGGGCTCGATATCCCGTAATTACATCCATAATTTTTATTACAGCTTGCGGGTGCCGCATTTTTACACGTCTTGGTATCATCGCTTTGGCAGTTCGGCGGGTCTATTCCCGGATTCTCCAGCCAGGCATAGAGCATATACGACTGATTATTACTTCCTGCTTTATAGACATACACTCCGCCGGCCGGGTCCTTGGGAACTCTTGCCATATACGGACTCCATGGCTGCCCCCAGTCAATCGTGCTACCACTGGATACAATCCTAGAATTCAATTCGTTGGGATAGCGATCATAGTCCTGATAGTAAAGCTCCAAAGCTTTTTGGATTTGGGAAAGGTCTGATTTTCTTCTCGCATCATTGGCGCGGCGTATTTGTGCAAGCGGAT